>CBDURE010000005.1:0-54553 GCA_965369605.1 uncultured bacterium | reverse complement strand
GGTGCCAGGTACCAATTAAATATAAACCTGATTTAAACAAGATACATTGTCATTCAATTAATTGGTGCCAGGTACCAATTAATAATTTGTTTGTGAAATCCTCTTGAGAAACAATAATTCGTGATTTATAATCTCGATTCCGCGAGCAGTTTCGGAAACCAACCGCCCTTCTTTTCAGGGCGTGATTTATATGCCTTCCCGTGATGGGATTTATATATAACGAATCAGAACCTAATCGATCAAATATATCGGAGAATGCTAATGAATCACAAACGTCTTTTTATCCCGGGACCAACAGAGGTTCGCCCTGAGATTCTTCAAGCAATGGCGACACCGCAAATCGGGCACAGATCAAAAGAATACACAAATCTGCACACACGTTGTGTCGAAAAATTGGAAACGTTTTTCGGCACCAAAGAGGGCAATATTCTCATATGGACATGCTCCTCATCCGGAGTAATGGAGGGCGCCGCCAGAAACACATGCGCGAAAAAATGCGCCTGTTTTATCAACGGAGCATTTTCAAAAAGATGGTTCGAGCTTATCGAGGCTAACGGAATCGAGATTGTTAAATATACTGTCGATATGGGCAAGGCTATCAAGCCGGAGATGGTTAAAGAAGTCCTTGACGCCAACCCTGATGTCGATGCTATAACTGTCGTGTGGAACGAAACATCCACTGGAGTCATGAGCCCGATTCCTGAAATCGGCGCAATGATGCAGAAAGATTATCCCGATGTCATGTTCCTTGTTGACGCAGTCAGCGCCATGGCTGGAATCAAAATGGAACCAGCCAGCCTTGGTATCGATGTTGTCCTCGCCGGAGTGCAGAAAGCATTCGCGCTTCCAGCCGGATTAACGATTTCATGGGTATCAGACAGGGCAATTGAAAAAGCGGAAACTATCAAATTCCGCGGCGGATATATAGATTTCATCGCACAGTTGGCACGACAGAAAAAGAACATGCAGACACCGTCAACGCCATCGGTAGCTCACATGTTCGGACTGGACAAGCAGCTCGATTTCATTCTCGCCGAGGGTGATTCCCGCTACGAGCGCCATCTGGAAATGGCAAAAGCAGTAAGGAAATACGCTGAGGAAAAGTGGCAGCCATACACCGAGAAAGGATTTGAATCGAATACAGTCACGAATATCGCGAACAACCGCGGGATAAGCATTGCGAAACTCAATGCCGCACTGAGTAAGGAATACCTGATGATATCCAACGGTTACGGCGGCCTTAAAGAGAAATGCTTCAGAATCGCCCACATGGGGGATACCCAGATGTGGGAGATTGAGGGACTTCTTCAGGCTATCGAGAGAACCATAGAGAAATACGGCGATGAACTAAAACCGGAATAGGTGAAGAGAGACTAATAATTATTTGATTATACAAGAGGTGAAAAAAAATGACTAAAATACTAATTTGCGACCCGATTGCAGATGAAGCGGTACAGATGATGAAGGATGCCGGGTTGGAGGTAATCGAAAAAACCACAATCACTGCCGAAGAATTGCTCGTTGAGATTAAGGACTACGACGCAATGGTTGTCCGAAGCAGAACAAAAGTGCCTGCGGACCTTATCGACGCTATGGAGAACATGAAAGTCATCGCAAGAGGTGGCGTGGGACTTGATAATATTGACCAGAGCCACATCAAGGAAAAAGGGCTTGATATCAAGGTGGTAAACACACCTGCGGCGTCAAGCGCATCCGTGGCGGAACTCGTGATTGGAATGATGTTCGGTGTCGCGCGTTTCATCCCGTTTGGCAATCATGAAATCAAACAGGGTGAATGGCCCAAGAAGAAAATGAAAGGCGTTGAACTTGGCGGCAAGACACTTGGAATTATCGGCATTGGCAGAATCGGACAGGAGGTAGCGAAACGAGCTACAGCATTGGGAATGACATGCGTCGCTTACGATGAATACATTCCCGATTCACCGCTTCCCGATATTGTCAAGATGCTTCCAAAGGATGATCTTCTCGCACAAAGCGATTTCATCACGCTGCATATTCCGTTTGACCCTGATTTCGGCCCGACTATCACAGCGAATGAATTCGCGAAAATGAAAGATGGCGCTTTCATTGTGAATGCCGCCCGTGGCGGAACAATCGATGAAAAAGCTCTTCTGGACGCTCTTGGCAGCGGGAAAGTAGCTCGCGCTGCGCTGGACGTTTTCGAAAAGGAACCGCTTGCTGATGACGATATCCGAAACCATCCGGGAATCTACCTGACACCGCATATCGGTGCAAGCACTGTCGAGGGGCAGTTCAGAGTAGGTACTGAACTCGCGGAGAAATTAATCGCGGAATTTAAGTAAGCGATTAAACAATAGTTTGATTATTGAAATACATAGCAGAGGGTTTTATCCCTCTGCTATTTTATTTTGTGATACGCCAGATTATAAAAATCCGTCATTCCGACATTCACGAAGTGAATGGTCGGAATCCCTTTCCTCAATATGCTATTATTCAGTTGTTTCAATATTACAAACAGCATGTTCACAATGAAATCGAGGACGCCATGACATTCCAAATAACTAATTTCATTGAGGAAAAGAAACTAGCTGGAGAACATGCACCTGATTCAATCGAGCAATTCATTAAATCTCTTGTCGCGAATGAAATCCCCGACTACCAAACTTCCGCATGGCTAATGGCGGTACGGCTGAACGGCATGACCGACTTGGAAACCGCATCGCTGACTAATTCAATGGCGCAAAACGGCGAGATTATCAATCTCGATGATTTCCCAAACTCCGTCGACAAGCATTCGACTGGCGGTGTCGGCGATAAAACCACCCTGATTGCAGCTCCGCTGGCAGCAGCCTGCGGTGTGCCTGTTATTAAATTCTCAGGACGCGCACTTGATTTCACAGGCGGAACTCTCGATAAATTGGAAAGCATTCCCGGATTTCAAACTTCACTTGATTCACAAAATATAAAAAAACAGGCGAATGATATCGGACTTGTTGTTGCCGGTGCATCAAAAGATATGGCCCCCGCGGATAAAATCCTGTACGCCCTTCGCGATGTAACCTCCACTGTCGATTCAATCCCGCTGATTGCGGCTAGTATCATGTCTAAAAAAATAGCCGGCGGCGCTGCGAATATTGTTCTGGATGTCAAATTCGGCGACGGCGCTTTCATGCAAAATTTTAACGATGCCAAATCTCTTGCCAACGCGGTGGTTTCCATTGGAACCAAACTCGGGAAAAAAGTCCGCGCTATTCTCAGCTCGATGGACAGCCCTCTCGGGCAAAATGTTGGAAACGCGATGGAAGTAATCGAGGCAATTGAAGTCCTTAAGGGAAAAGGCAATGATGAGCTTATTGAATTGAGTGTTGAATTGGCATCACGCATGGTTGCCCTGTCACGCAATGATGACGATATCGATTCAATCAAGGCAGAGGCTCTAAACCGCATTTCAGATGCCAGCGCGCTTGAAAAATTCAAATCGATGATTAACGCTCAGGGCGGCGATGAGCGCGTTATCGACGATTACGGCATCCTGCCTCACGCTGAATTCCGTTTCAGCTTCACAGCGCATAAATCCGGTTTCATTTCAAAAATTCTGATGCGTCAAATCGGCAATCTTGTACGTCAACTTGGCGGAGGACGCCTGAAAAAAGATGATGTAATCGACCCCGCTGTGGGCCTGCGATTTTTCAAATGGAAATCCTCTCCAGTCGAAAAGGGAGAGCGAATCGCCGATGCATACTACAATAACAAACAACACAAAGAACTGATTGAATCCACGCTGCAATCCGCTATCGAGATATCCGATTCAAAAGGCGAAATTATTCCCTTAATCCGAAAAATAATTTGAACTTTTTAGATAACAGCTACGTTTCAATAATTGACACCGTAATTTGGTGACTTTGCAATGATATCGAAGTACATTCATGCTTTAGCATGGTGCTTGCACACTTTTAGCACAATGCCTGCAAATGGCAAAAGGAGAACGTCATGACAACCTTTATGAAAACAACAATCAGAACAATCCTTATCTCATTATTCGTGATGATGATAACGCCGTTATTCGCATCCGCGGCACATGCAAACGGACGGTTGATCATTCCCGAACCGCCGATTCCGCGGTCGCGTTTTCAACCTCTCATTCTGGAACGTCAGGAGGTTAAAACCACAATTGATGGCCAAATCGCTCGAACGCATATTAAGCAAATCTGGCGAAACAACAATCGAATGCAGCTCGAGGGAGAATTTTTATTTCCCCTTCCCGCCGACCGCGCCACGATGAGCGATTTTGTATTGTGGATGGACGGTAAAAAACTAACTTTTGAAACCATGGAAGCTGGCAAGGCAAGAAATATATATGAGGATATCGTACGGCAAATGCGCGACCCCGGACTTCTGGAACACGCCGGCGACGGTCTTCTCAAGTGCCGTATCTATCCAATTCCCGCGAACGGAACAAAGGAAATCGAACTCGAATATCGTGAAGTTATTATTAAAGAGGGTACGCTGTCGAGATACGCTTTCCCGCTTGAAATCAGAGGTTTAGGCAACCCGATAGGTACTCTTGTTATCGATGTCGAAATCAATTCCAGCTCACCCATGGGGCGTGTTTATTCGCCAACTCATGATGTTGGAATCGATATGCGTGATTCCAAACACGCTCGCGCGACGCTGGAAAAAAGCTATTACATGCCAACACGCGAGTTCGTCCTTTTAATGACTCATCCACAAAAGGAATTTGGCGTGGAACTTATCACGCATAAACCATCCGGCGAGGATGGCTACTTCCTCGGACTGATAAGCCCTCGCTTCGATTACGATACATCCGGGCAAAAATCAATCCCGAAGGATTTCCTTTTCATTCTGGATACATCCGGCTCAATGGAAGGCAATAAAATCAAGCAGGCAAAGGAAGCGCTCAGGTATATCCTGAGGAATCTCAATCCTGATGACCGTTTTGGAGTTATCAATTTCTCCTCGGACGTTCACAAATTCCGCGATACGCTTTCCTCGGTTTCGGCTGTAAATGACGCTTTAAGTTATGTCGATGGCCTTGCTGCTGTTGGGGGAACCTATATCGATGGCGCACTGAAAGAGGGACTGAAATTCGTCGGAGGGGGAAACCGCCCGTTTTATATTATTTTTCTAACAGATGGCCTTCCGACAATCGGCGAACAGAACACGGACAATATCCTTCGCAACGCTGAAAAAGCAAACGAAAGGGACGCGAGAGTTTTTTCGTTCGGAGTTGGCGATGATGTCAACATAGCGTTTATCGACAAACTGGCTCGCGAGAATGGGGGAGCATCCTCGAATGTCGCGCCCAGTGAGGATTTGGAAATACCGCTTTCCAATCTATATCAGAAAATCAAATCGCCTGTACTGACCGATTTGAACCTCGATGTATCCGGCGTGAAAGTTTACGACATCTACCCTAAAGAGCTCCCCGACCTTTTCAAGGGAAGCCAGCTGATAATTACGGGACGCTACACCGGCAGCGGTAATGCGAAAATCAGCATGAAAGGTAAACTGGGAGGAGCATCATCGAAAACATTCACGTACTCAAAGAAATTCAGCAATTATGATGAGAACACTTTCATCCCGCCTCTGTGGGCAAATCGCAAAGTCGGATTTCTTCTGAATCAGCTTAGATTATATGGCGAGAATCAGGAAACAATCGACCAGGTGATTAAACTCGCAAAGCGATATGGAATTATCACGCCATATACAAGTTACCTTGTCCTTGAGGACAGTTCAATACCTCCACCGGGTATGCCAGTGCCAATGGAGATGAACGCTTTAGGAGGCGGTTCGAGAGGCGGAGTGTCTAAAATGCCTGCACCGCCATTCTATCCGGTTGAAGGCGATGCCAAGGGAAAACACGCACGAAACGTCTCTAAGTCGCTGGCAATGCAGGAAGAAGCCGAGAGTCTGGATGCTGTTGGATATGATGATGAAGGAGGCGCTCAGGAAAAAGTCCAGCATGTCGAGGATAAAACATTTATCCTCAAAGATAACTACTGGGTTGACAGTAAATATGACCCCGATGACAAGCTAAAAGAAGTTGAAATCGAATTCATGAGCGATGAGTATTTCAACCTGATGGACAAATTCCCGGACATCGGCGAATACCTCGCGGTTGGCGATAATATCAAGCTGGTCTGGGAAGGAAAGCTTTACATAATCACATCGGACGAGTAATTAACTTAATAGAAGTTTCATTTTATCAACATAGCGCCATGCTTTAGCATGGCGCTTGTTGATAAAGCCCATTTTTCCCGTAACCCCGGAATCCCTGCGAACAATGTAAAATTGATTCACTCTTTTTGATAAAGGCATTTCGGGTTACGTTAAAACCTATCCCTATTACAAAAATGCGATCGACGGCCTCTCAATAAGAAAGGCCGTCTCTCACCATTCTCCTACCCTACAGAAGGTCCTCGCAGCGATTCTAAATAAGGCAGGTGGAAACCCTTTAAACTACGGGTTTCAATATAACGCCCTTAGGCAAGGTCAGTTAATGAATCTAAAATCTCTCGATATGCCTCCCGGATCTATAATAGTTTCAATTTCACCCGATTCCACACGTGTTCGCGATGGTATGTAATGCGACCAGTATCCGACACCATGCCCGAACACAATGTTCCCTCTGCTGTCAACATCCGCCCAGATATCCTGAATGGCGGCATTCCACGGCGTAACCTCGTTTGCCGCATAAGCTCCGTCAAACACACACATTACAGCGTATCCGGCATATTCATACGGGTCCTTGTTAGATGGAAAAACCTGGTATTTCCCCTCTGGTGAAATCGACATTCCCTCGCACCAGCGATATTCGCCGATATCGATTTTGAAACTCACTCCGTTCTGCCATCGCCACGCCTCCTGATCATGCAGACCGTCATGCCCGTTAATCGCGACAGTGAATCCGGCGATTGAACCATCAGATGACAGGCAGATATACTGCGACTCTTCATCCGATGAACATGTGTGAATCTGCGTAAGAGCTGTTGTTTCAATATCCATCACAAAAGGATGGCGGCTTCCGAACGACAGCGGATTTGCTGAATAACACCACGCGGCAGTTGAGGCATCCGAACTGAGCGTTGGGAAAAGATACGAGCCATAATCGCTCCAAACAGTTTCACCATTTTTTACGATATGAATCGATCCCTGAAGCGGCGGGTCGAAACCGATTGCGGCGTAAATGTACGCGTTGCCGTCATCCGCCGGAACAAGATAATTGCACGGGGGATCAACCATATCCGTATCAAGATATTCAACCGTTTCACTTGCTGTATTCCAGCGAGCCGGTCCCGGAGGCGATGCTCCCGGCGGTTGAATGAAATACACCCAGTCACCTGATGGTGTCGGGCTGTGCCCATTCTCCCGGATTACTTCAGGCAATGTTCTTCCCGAACTGTAATAGACTTTCCCAAACGCTGAGGTTGAACTGTTCGCTTTTACAAAAGCATACGGCAAAAGAGGGCGAACGGGCGGAAGGAATGGATACGGTTTTTTTGGCATCACTACGTCATTCGCCGGATTTGCCACTGGATTCCAATTAACCACGCGAAAACCTTCGCTGGGATAAACGGCAAAATCCGGAAACACGCGTTCGATTTCCCGAGTCCTCAAATTAAATTGTGATGATTTTTCCGGAAGAACGCCATTCCTGCTGGGGGAACAGCCGCAAAGCAAAAAAACAAGTAGTACAGCGATAAAAACAAATCTCACGAATCTCTCTCCTTATTGCGGGATGAATTAATCACAGTCGCCAATCGCCTGCAAATAAGGGGGAGATAATGTTGAAATGTTGTACAGATGCTATTATACAGCACTTTCAGGGGATATGCAATGCTTTCGCCAGTATTTATGCGCAAATGTAGGGGCGTTGCTTGCTGCGCCCCGATGAAACGTACGATTGCTGATAAACGAAAAGAAAAAGGGATTCCGACCATTCGCTTCGCGAATGTCTGAATGACGAATTATATTTGTTCAATGATGTTCTGCGACGATTTCCTTTCTGTGCCCTTACAACAAAAAACGCCCCGCAAAGGGGGCGCTTGATTATTTTAGTTTAAAATTCTAACTAATCATCCGGTGGCGGTGGTGGTGGAGGAGGTGGTTCCCCGCCTGGAATTGTGATTGCCAGTATGTTTGACGCTGGTGAAGTCAACGCTGAAAAGTCCTGAGCTCGAATCTGGTAACTATATGTATCGCCAGGAATAACAGCGTCATCCTGATAGGAAACACTCGCAATGGAAGCGTTATAGGGGCTTTCAATGATAATACTGATAATACCCAATATATCCGTTCCCTCCATTCGACTCAGAATGTAATTTCTGATATCTGAATTATAAGGCGGGAGCGGTTGTGTCCATTCAAGATACACGCCAACACCATCGCCCGCTGTGTTCGGTACAAGGAACACACTCAGCAACACCGGCGCCTCAGGCGGGTAGTCACAGGGAACACAATCAATGGGCAACGCATATGCCGAATAACCATACATCCATGCCGCAAGCTTATATTCATAAAGAATATCACCACTCGCGAGACCAAACGGCAGATAGTTGGGCGGCAATCCTACTGGATGAACACCGGAGTCAATGTAATACGGGCCTGTCGGAAGTGTAAATCCGTTAAGTCGCGGATCATCATCAGCCATAGGGTCAAATACTGTGCCAAGGTAAAATCTATCCTTGAAAACGCTTTCATAATTCGCAATCACTTCCGCCCTTTCTTTCGGTGTATCACCGGGAACAGCCGCGTATGGACTGATGTGCATGTTTCTATCGATTGTGAAATAGTCAACCAGATCAAAATTGGAATGATTCCAGGTAATCATCAATTCACGGTCACCGGGATACCAGCCTACATTGGATGGCGGATCAGGATAATCCGGATCTACAGGAGGACTCGGCTTGACCTGAAATGCGGTTGGCGACCCGCCGATGTAAGCGATGCCACTTTCATTGGAACGCTCATCAACCGCGGTTACACCAAAATAATACACTTCACCGTTAATCAGGTTGCGAATTATCGATGTATTCTCAGTGAATTCCACACTGGAGGTCAATCGAATGAATGTAACTCCATCCTCGGACTGATAAATTCTATATCCTGTCGCGGAGAAAACTCTATCCCAGGTTATTGTCGCCATCCTGTCACCAGCTATCCCTGCTACATTGCCTGGTGGATCAGGAATTTTGTCGTCATCAGGAAATGGAAGCGGTGTAGTCGGATCGATATCGGGTGGCTGACTAATATCACTTCCGCCGCCGCTACAGCTTATCGCGCCGGCTGCCATTATTCCCAGAAAGATTGTGAGCAATATTACAACGTGCAATCTCATGCATACCCTCCCAGGTAAAGCATAGGTATTCGCTTTAATCCATTTAAATATACCATAAACGAAAACTATCACACAACCATTTTATCTAAAAGGTTCTTTAACTGCAATTAAGATAGTTTCCTTTATACTACTTATTTCGGTTTCACCAATTAATGCATTAACCCCTTTTTGCATATTATTTCAACCATAAAAAAAGAAACTTTTCCTTTTTGGCGAACTATGCAGGCATACTGTCCGCTGCCCCCTTGTCAATCCCGTGTCGTTTTCCAATCAAATCCTTGATCCCGCTATCGAATGGCGGATAAATAATTCCACCCTCGGTAAAAAACGCCTTGATATATTTTGCGGGCGTAATGTCAAAAGCCGGATTCGCTGTCTTAATTCGAGAGTAAAACTCGCATGACGGATATATCTCTTTCATTTCATCCCCGGAACGCTGCTCAATCGGAACGGAATCACCGGATTCAAGATTAAGATCAAATGTCGAAAAAGGCGCCGCGACATAAAACGGAATACCATGCTCTTTGCATAGCACCGCGACACTGTACGTGCCGATTTTGTTCGCAGTGTCACCGTTCGCGCAAATTCTATCCGCTCCGGTAACCGTTTTCTGAATCATCCCTTTTTTCATGAAATACGCCGCTTGATTGTCAGAAATCAGAGTGAACGGAATCGATTCACGGTCAAGTTCCCAGGCAGTAAGACGGGCGCCCTGAAGCCGTGGGCGGGTTTCATCCACAAATACTTGAATCCGTTTACCCTGCCTGTGGGCGCTTCGAATAACTCCCAGCGCTGTGCCATACCCTCCGGTTGCCAGTCCGCCGGCGTTGCAGTGAGTCAAAACGCCATCGCCATCATCAAGCAAACTCGCGCCAAAATCTCCCATCGCCATGCACATTTGCAAATCCTCATCCGCGATTCTCTCTGTTTCCATGCGCAATACGCGAACCAGTTCAGGTTCAGAACTGCCGTTTATTTTAAAATAGCTGTCTTTTTCAAGAGCAGATGCAAAAATGTTTCTCATTCTTTTCAATGCCCAGAACAGGTTAATCGCGGTCGGACGGCTCTTTTCCAGCGCCTCGAAAGCTGTTTCCATTTCACGCCGGAAATCATCACGATTGCCCGAAATATGCTGCCGCGCGGCAAGATACACTCCAGCTGCAGCGGATATACCAATCGCAGGCGCGCCCCGTACCCACATTTCGCTGATTGCTTTTACCATCATCTGCCAGTCAGTGATTTCCAGAATTTTCAATTCCATCGGTAGAAGATTCTGGTCAATCATCATCACACTGCCGTTTTCGATATAAACAGGCCTAAGCTCATCAGCGGGATTCGTTATTTCACTTTGATAATCTGCCATTTTCCCTCATTGCTGCTGGATAACTGGAAAGGAAACTGATATCACTTACATATAACCATTTTATCCATTTTCAAGGTCGCTTGTCAAACCATTCATTCTGGGAACACAGCACGGAAACCATCTCAGAACATATATAGTTCGTCATTCCGACATTCGCGAAGCGAATGTCGGAATAAAGTTTTTCTTGCTGTTTGGAGGTTCTTAAACAGTTTCCACACCATAACCTGCACAAGCTTTCCTTTTTAACGGTTTTAGTATATATTTCTCCCATGATTGAAATTCCTGATGCCGATACTCTCCTTGCAGCAATCGATATCGAAACTACCGGACTGCATCCCTTCTACTCTGAAATAGTGGAGGTCGCCGCTGTTACTTTTGACCTCAAAGGCAATGTCCATGAGGAATACAGCCAGCTTGTCAATCCCCAGATACTGATTCATCCAAGGGCGATTGAGATTCACGGCATTACGGATGCCATGGTTACGAATGAACCTGCGTGGAATGAAATCGCGCCGGAATTCTATCGCATTATCAAAGACAAAATCCTTGTCGCTCACAACGCGCCTTTCGATTTGAGTTTTCTTGCATTCAAGGGAACTGTAATCTCACAGCCGTTCGTTGATACATACTTCACCGATACGCTGACTATCTCACGAGAGATTTACTCGGAATTCAAACGCCACACACTCGTTGATTTATCGGCAAGCCTTAGTATTGAACTTAACAACGCCCATCGCGCGCTCGCGGATGCCAAAGCCTGCATGTGCCTTCTGTTGCGCGAGATTAGCGATTTTGACGGTGACTGGAATGAATTCGCATCGCAGTATGTTTTCCACACTGCCGCATGGCAGACAATGGAAAATATCGATGAGGAAATGAAACCGCTGATTGAAGTTTGCATGGAAGGCTGTGACATAATAATTGAGTATATTGACTCGGGGAAAACAAAAACAACTCGACAAATTACCCCGCTGCAGTTGAACCGAATCAGGCAGGTCCCATACCTGTTTGGCCATTGCCATCTTCGCGATGCCGGCCGCAATTTCCGCCTCGACCGTATTCAGAGCTGGGAAAGGGTTTGATTTAACCAGTTATCCCTGAAAAATCCTTTTAATATTCTTACACCATGTTTATATTCTTACCCCGGTTTATTTCATGCGGTGGTGCAAAACACAAATCCCATCTCTTTATCTGGAATGTTTTCTCTTCTGGCGATATATTACATCTTTCAAACCCATGGGATCAGGTATCCCATGAGCTACCTCCTCATAGCCGGATGTTCCCGATGTCGCCAGCGCAATGTCGCCTATTCCGATAATCCGCTGCCAGAAACTCTGCCTTACATCAATCGTACGAACATCCGCGCAGAAAACCTCCTTGACATTCTTCGACAGCACTCCCTTTTCGAATACTAATCGATCTGAATACACTTTTATTTTCAAGCTCGCTCTCTGCCATAATGCGATTATCAGCGGGACAATCAGAAAGAAAAACACAAGGTGCCAGAAAAAATTCCACCATGACGGCTGCACTAGCAGAATAAATTCATCCTCGTCCACGTAATTATCTTCAAATTCATCATGAGTTTCTTCAAATTCAATTGGCATAGTGATTAGTATTTTACATTGTATTACTCATAATCTCTACTGTCCGGTTAAAAATAGACCGAAAACTGAAATAAATGAGAATACTCTACATTAAAGAACCTCACCAAATTCCTCAAAATCATTGCCATTTCAAACACGTTGCCTTACAATGATATAGCTAATGAAAAAAGGGGATTGTTTTGTTGTACTCTTAGGTTATGATCCTGTCCTCGCGAGGGTTTATTATGTCTTGTAACCGTCTTTTAATATCACTATCCTTCCTCATTATCATTTTATTCCTGATTATCACCGGATGCTCATCAAAGCATGATCCGGTAAGCGGAAACATCAAGGGAACGAGTTTGCACTCGATTATTCCCCTTCATCCTGTTCTTTCAAATGTGAATAATATTACACTGGATAACGAACCGGCTTTGGGGCAGGGATATTTTTACAATCTGGCCAAACCGGAAACACGACATACTTTCCATGCCGACTTTTCGCAGCCTCTGCACTGGAAATGGCATTCAGAGGATATCGATTTTATATCTCCATCCAGCGGAACGGGCGCTAACACAGAACTTGCTTTCATTGCGCCAGTCGAAGAGGGTGAAATTTCAATCAGCCTTGATTTATCCCTTGACGGAACAAACGCAACAACGACACGGTGGCGGATTCATGTCGATGCCAACCCGATTGAAGTGGAACATATTCATCCCGTATATGAAAAATCAATTGAGATAGGCGACCCGTTCATAACTGTAAAAACAGAGATTGCGGAAAATGAGATAATTATTTTCTTCACGCCTGAAGTTGACCGCGAAACCGCAATCAGAACCATATTCAACATGGAATGCACAATACTCGCCGAGATTCCTGATTTGAACATGTATCGCGTTTACAGCTTCGATGGCGATATCAACACATCCATCAAACTGGAAGCGTTTGACGCGATAGATGCAGTGGTTGAAACCCATCCGAATTACATATATCGCGCCACAATCACTCCTGACGATACATACTGGCCTCAAAAATGGGATCTTAGAAAAATGCAAGCTGATGATGCCTGGGATGTCGAGACCGGCGACAATTCTCAAGTGCTCGCGATTATCGACACCGGAATAGACAGGAACCATCCCGACCTTGGAGCAAAAGTTATCGATGGAATGGATTTCATCACACCTCCGGGCGATGGCCTTGGCGGCGAAACTGACGGCGACAACATTGACAACAACGGCAATGGCAGGCGTGACGAGAATGTGGGACATGGCACTCATTGCGCTGGAATCTCCGCGGCGATTTCGAATAATGGCCTCGGTACAACCGGAGTCGCATGGGATACAAAACTAATCCCTCTTCGAATATTCCCCATCGACGGCGATTCAGGCGCATCCTGGGATGCAGTCATGGGTGCGTATAACTGGCTTAAGAATAATGCCGTTTCCTATAACATTGTCGGCGCAAATATGTCCTACGGTTCTTTCGGAGGGTTTTCATCATCAACTCAAACAGTTTTAACACAGTGCTTTAACAACGGTGTAATACTCTGCGCGGCATGTGGAAACTCAGGCACACCTGATGCCGACTGGCATTATCCATCGGCGTACGATAATGTTATTGCAGTTGCCGCAACCAATTCCTCCGATGTCAAAGCGTCGTTCAGCACTTACGGCTCCACAGTCGATGTCAGCGCACCTGGTGTTTCCATAAGATCAACGTATTACAACGATACTTACGCGGATGCATCAGGAACATCGATGGCATCCCCGGAAGTTACCGGACTGGTCGGGCTTGTTAAATCCAGATGGCCTGCTTATTCACAGCAGGAATATGTCAACCAGATAAAATTTACAGCTGATAACATTGACGCCTTGAATCCATCATATGTCGGCAAACTCGGCACAGGACGAATTAACGCTTTCAGAGCGGTAACTCAGGGATTGACTCCTGACCTCATTCTGAAAAATCTGATTTTTGATGAGGACGAAATCGGATGGACTGACGGCAACCGCGACAGGCTTATAAATTCAGGCGAGGATGCTCTTATCCAGCTTAAGGTAAAAAATAACGGCCTGACAGCGGCGCGAAATGTCGAAGGCGTTTTAGTAACAGATAACCCGATGGTTCATGTTGTTGGCGATACAATTAATCATACGCTTGTGGAAATCGGCGAAACCGTTACATTCAATGAATCTTTTAAAATCATCGTGGATAAACTACTGCCTGACGGCACCGATGTTGAATTCACATTCACGCTCGATGATGAGGACAACAACGGGCCATGGGTATATAACGAAATTATTAAAATCTACAAGAACAACATGGTTGATGAAGTGCTGACTGTCAGCGGCGCTCCAATTGGTCCTGATTTCCTTCTAAAGGGACAGGAAAATGTTCCGCTAATCAGAATCGATTTCGACGCGGCAAGCAATTATGTCGTAATAAAAAATCTCATTCTTACATGCATCGGAACATCGCCCGGAACAGCTGTTGATGCTGTCCATCTATATCTTGACTCAAACGGAAATGGTCTATATGACGGCATTGCATTCGAAGAGGAAATAGGGCTATCGAGCTATTTCGGCCCCACATTCTACGGCGATTTTGACCGTCTCGGCGACCCGCATAACAACCCGGGACAGCAGCCGCTTGATGAAATATTCCCCGACCATCAGTTCGATGCCGCTAATCGAGTAACTTTTGAAGATGTGATGATTTCTGTTACGGAAGACAAAACCACAACCGTTTTTGTTACCGTTGACATAAACATGAGCCCGTGCCCCGATGACACACTGGGCGCGGGAATCGCGAATGCATCGGATATCGAACTAATGGATGGCGATTCTGTGGAAGGAGCATTTCCGCTCGGAGCATTGGAGCGAGTGATTATCCCGACATGGGAAGATGATGTGCAGTTAACATTCAGAAATACTGATTATACCTGGCGAGCGGAATGTGCTGTTGACAACCTTGGCTATGTTCATCTGGTCTGGGATGAAATAAACAGTAGCGCATCACCGAATTTCGATATCGGATACCGCCGTTCAACAGACAAAGGCGAAACATGGGGCGATGAGGAAGTTTTAATTGGCGATAATCACAAATCGTTCTTCCCCGATATCGCTGTAACCGATAACGACACGCTCCACGTGATGTTCTATGACACTTCTCAGAGTTCTGATAATCGCGAAATACTCTACTTGCGAAGTTTCGATAACGGCGACAGTTGGGAAACTCCAATACAAATTACAGATGCCCCCGGGGAAAGCGTACGCTCCCGTATGTACGCTGAGGGCAGTATCCTTCACGCGGCGTTCAACTCCACCCGTGATGGCACCGATGATATTTACTATTTCAGAAGCGATGATAACGGCGCGAATTTTACCGACCCGGTTCAGGTATGTAATTCCAGTCGAATCTCAGAGGAAGTCTGCCTTGCCGCACTGGATGGTGAAATACATATTGGCTGGCAGGATGTTTTAAAAGACCCGTATTATAATTATTACATAATCGACGCTTATGCCATGTACGCCTATTCCAGCGACGACGGCGCGACATTCTCAAGCGCGCAAAACCTGTCAAATGTGGTCGGCGGCGATTACTGCTATCACACAAATCTCGATATCGATGACGAATCCAACTGCCACGTTGTATTCCATTCCGAGGGCGCCGGTTCGTTCGATGTCTATATGTGCTCCGGCAGCGGCGGTACCCTTTCAACTGCGGAACGTGTTTCTTTCATTGACGATTGTGGAACGGGAATGCCTTACATTGTCGTTGATGATGAGGGAAGAAAAGACCTGTTTTACGATGACACATGTGAGGGAATAACAAATATCTGGCATCAGTACATGGAAGCGGGTTTAACAGAATGGAGCGAACCTGTACGGCTCTCAACCAATTTCACCGGCGACGCGCAGATCCCCAACGCGGTCAAGGATGACGACAAAAACCTGTACTGCTTCTGGCAGGACAACCGAATGTCCACAGGCCGCGATGAAATCTGGTTCAACAGAATGCTCTACGGCTGCGAGTAAACAGCATAAAACAAACCATGCTAATAACGCATTATTAAGGACGGCGCAGAATATGTCCGTCCTTTTTCCTTGCCATTATCAAATAATACCTGTATTATTTGTTATTCTATTCAATATAAAGAATAACCAAATTGATTGAGGATGGTGACATTATGCGTAACTGTCTTATTTTCACAACCTTTTTTTTGCTGGCAATATTTATTGGTTGCTCCGGTGGAGCAAACCAGCCAACCGTACCGGCATCCGATGAGATGATGCCCGCACAGCAAGCCGGTGAAGTTCAGATTCTTATGTCCGGCACAATGAATCTCGATGACGGCACTGTCGAGTTCAACAATCGAACCGGTGACTTCTATATGAATGTTACCCCTTATGTCGGTTCGTATTTCAGCTGGGAAATCATCGAACCTATCCCGCCTCGTCTGGATATTGCTATGACACTTACAAACCCAACGGCTCTTACTGTCTATGATGTCTGCATCGTATTCGATGAACTCTATGGTAAAACCGTAATTCAACCTGATTTATACACCGACATTTTTGAGCCTTACGACATCAACCCGGCAATTCAATTCAGAAAGGAGTCAGGCACACGCGAATTCCCGCCAATGGAGGACACTGAATTGCTTATGATTGAATATACGGGAGGCAGCGCGCTGGTTGATTTTTTTATCATTGCGCATCTCGGTGGAAACACGGGGGGAGTGCGTGACTTTTTTATCTGCACTTCAAGTGGCTGGTTTTTCCCGGATGGCGGCAGCATTGTGGAATTGATTGCAGTACCAAAGGACTACCAGGATGATGTTTCAACCGTTGTCGCGGATACGTCAGTATTTACAGGTGGATTGACATACTTCACACAAAACCCGTTAAGTCCCAGTTGGTGGAATGCTGAAATCGAAAACACTCAAGGCGCGCCGGCTGGAATATATCCCATTCTAACAATGGCGAACTCGCCATCCACACCGCAATACAACACCTACGATTACATGGATGTGGTTGTTTACAATCCGGGAGATGATCCAACATGGTTTGGTGAGGATATCGATATCGAAGACGATGTAGCATTTACCAACACCAATATCAAATCTTCCGGCGCTCACGCGATTGGTTATGATGATGATTATTTTTACCTGGCTTTCGCGGGTAATAATGGTGTTGGCGAAGGTGCGATTTACTTCACGACATCAGAAGATGGCGACAAGTGGGATGATGCGGACCCATTGACAGAAGAAAGCAATGGCCTTATTGAATCATATCCCAGCCTTGTGTGTTACAAAGGCAATGTTGTAATCGCATATCAGGCTGATAGGGGCCATGATAATACTGACATAATGCTGCTAGCCAGTTTTAATAGCGGTAATTCATGGAGTAGATATAATATCACCAACTCTCCCAATGCAGAAATAACTCCGTCAATCTGCATGTATAAAAGTGCGGGAGAGGAGTACTTGTATGTTGCGTATGTCGATGCTGATACAGGTGAGTGTGTTGTGGCAGGCGCAAAATTAGGGGATCTAACAAACTGGAAAACAGGAATTGTCAGTGATGGCGGATGGATACTTGATGCCCAACTGCCATCGATTGCTTTCAATCAGACAACGCGTAAAGTAATGGTGTGTTATTCCGACCGGACAGACACAATCGTAGATCATCGGATTTATTTTTCCTCAACAGATGATATAACCAACTGGCCCTCGCCGTTTATTGTCACTCAGGATTGCCAGGAACTCTTTCACGAGAAAATGCCCAGCCTGGCAATTAATCCGAGAACCGGTGTACCCGGCATCGCTTATTCCTACGGATACGGCTCAGCCTATTCGATTCGATTCATCAAGGCTACAGATTCATCAGGCGCCTCTTTCAATCCTCCGGTTTGTATAACGAAAGATTGTATTACTCCATATTGGATATATAAAAGCGCATCACTATGGTGCGAGGAATCCTCTCGATGGCTGCTTTCGTGGTATGGAGGAACCTTTACATGGGATAGCCGATGCTGGTTCAGTGAATCGATGGATGATGGTGTGGATTGGAAAGCGCATTCCCGGATAAATGATAACGACAATGCAGATGCCTTAAGTCCTGTTCTAACATCAGATGGCGAAAATGTTATTATCGCATGGGCGGATTATCGTGAGGACCATTATGAAATAGCGATTGACCACGGAACGCATAGATAGGAATCGCCTTAATTCCATGTCAAAACAACAAACACCCGCCGCATCAGCGGGTGTTTTTATTACCGGAAAAAGGGGACAGGCACATTTTACAAGCCGATTATTACTGAATATTGTCAAAACAGGAGTTCAACGATCCGGTTCTGATGCGATTCGCAGCATGATTATACGTGCAATTCCACTGTTGATGCGTCTGTAAAATGTGCCTGTCCCTTTTTAATTCTTTTTAATTAAAAAGGATACGGAATCTTTTTCAGACGTTTTAAAAGATAACCGCGACCCTTTCCAAATACTCATTAAAACTGATATAATTTAACTCAGTCTGTAAAAAAATATCTACGGGAAGGGGACCAATCATGAGAATCACTATCTGTTTAACATGTTTACTTGTTATGTGCTTTGCCATCGCCTGTTCAAACGGCGCAAATCCGGCTGTTCCTGACAATCCTGACGGCTTGGGCGATAACCACGCATCGGATGCGATGCTGGACACTCGCGGCGTTTTCGGAGCGTGGAATGTGCGCGTTGACACCAAATCAATGACAGCTGAAATTCTACCCGCAAGGAACGCGCTGGCGATAGGCGATGTTTTCGATGCTGACCTGTCGCAATTTCTAATGGTATCCCCATGCTCGAACTGCCTTTCCATCTCAAGGGTGTTTTTCAATGGCTATGATGACCTGAGTATCATAGTCAGAATGAAGCATCCTTTCGGTGACATTGTCGCGCGCCCTGACCTTCATGGTTTTGATGTGCGAGGCATTTTTATCGTACCGTCCGAAATTGTTGACAGTAACATAGAAGTCATGCCGCCATCAGGCATAGTGGAGGATGCATCCTACGGACTGTGGCTTTTGAATCCGGATGGTTATACATCGCATTTCGATGAACTGGTAACTGACGAACGCTATTTCATGAGCGGTTCGAATGTTACCGGTAACTTGAATCCCTTCCTCCGCTTTTTCGATGATTATGGCACTGCCGCTTTTGACCCTGATAATCCGGAAGGGCATAATGTAATGCCGGTTGGTTCAAGCCATTTCGACAGGACAGCGGTATTCGGCGATTTCGACGGTGATATTCTCAACTTCTACATTGTCGCGGATGTCGCGTACGGCCATTCAGCAACCTGGACAAACCGTCCCAATCCGCAATATTACCTTCCGGCGTATAATCGCACGGAGGCGTGGCGGGTTGAATACTGGCTGGAAAATAACACGCTTGACAAGTGGGATGATACATCAACTGCCGATGTCGTTGTGCAGGTTTTCGACTGGCAGCAGGGCGCCACCGTTGATCCGGATTATCCTGACCTGGCTAATTTGTCAGGAATTCCAGAGAAGAGCGATGTTCACAGTATTGAGCTTTCGGTGCCAGCATTGCAGGATGATCCTGTAATCGTAACATCTGCCGAGGCGGGAAGCGGTACGCCAACAGATCCGTTGCAATATCGCCTTACCGTTACAAATATCAACGGCTGGGAGGATACTCCCGTTACAGGATTGCTGGCAATTCGAGATGATCTATACGGCCAGTCAGGAAGGTTGGCGATTCCGGTAAATCCCGCAGGATTTCCATATGAGACACTTGATATACTCGATTATGCACTGTATATGCCCGTTTATATAAACTTCGAAAGGGGAAACTCACCATTGGAGGATACACATAGCATTTTTGGACTTAATGAACTATATGTGCCTTTAACTGACCAATATGCACCCGAACATGCATCATCGGGATCTAGAACAACCATACATCCGGATTACTTTATGGATCCCAGCCATAAAAAGTTCCAGTACCGCTGGGATTACAATTACGATGGTATAACATTCGATGTCGATGGTTCCGCATTGCCAAGCCCTGAAATTGAATACGCCACACCGGGCAGGAAAAATGCCGCGTTGAGAGTAAGAATCACTTCTGTGCCCCCTGAAGAATACATCTACCAGGTGCCGGTTTATGCCGAGGGTGTCGCATACAGCAACAATGTGCCATCCCCGAACGCCAACAGAACAACTACAAGTGTAACGGGAAGCCACTCGATATATGCAACAGAAGATAATGTTTACCTTGCATATACAAGCGAAATTGGCGGCCAGAGAGCTATCCGGCTGGCAATCATGGATAGAGACGGCAACATAACCACTCACCAGATTACGGATAATACTAATATAAATTTGGATCCATCATTATATGTTAGAACATCAAGCAATCCAGGTGTATATATCGCATACGCATCTTATGATGGCGTCAGTTCATTCGTTCGTGTAACATGGGGCAACCTGGATGGAACCGGGTTTGATCCTTCTCATGATAAACGTGTATCCACAGAGCTTGATGCGCTTGAATTTACACCGATACTTTATAATCACGGCCTTACTTTATGTGTCTATTACTTCCGTTCGTATGTATTTGCAGGATTTATCTATGGCGCTCATTCAGAAGATTATGGAGCAAGCTGGATTTTCGATGAATGGCTTGTTGATAACGGATCCAGCACTCAGAAAAATCCATCAACTGCTTACGGTGGTTTTAGTAGAAATTTTCTTGTATGGGAAGATTTCAAGGATGCCACTGACTATGGTGCAGATTTATACATGGCTGAATCAACTGATGGCTACACTTTCACCCAAATTCGAAACATATCCCAATTCCGTGACAAGACATACGAGATAAATCCATCTGCAGGCTATTGGTATGGTCTGGGGGTAATATCCTATCTGGCTTATCCGGATGGTTCGCCAACGAAAAACGTTCGGTTGAAATTCATTGGATTAAGCCCATACGATGACAGCCATTTTGATTACGCCCTTACAACAGGCTCAGGACTTAATTTGACTCATACCCGACCGTCAGTTCAATGCCCATCACATGGACATGTCATTGTGTCTTATGGTTCCTACAATACATCGACTGAAGAATTAACCGCATTTGTATTGGATGCGCAACAGACTGCCGCCTCAGGTTACTTGGAGGAAGTTGTCCTGCTTGAACAACCTGTTGGCTCAATAGCTTCGAATTTTTATAGTACTGATATAAACCCGGCAGTAGCATCAAGGCGGCCAATTCCAAATGTTGCCGAGATCTTTGTGGCTTTCAGGGACTACTCATCAGGCTCATACGAAAGCCCCCATTTACAGACAGAATTTTTCGGTGAAACCGTGATGACCTATATAATTACAGAAGCGGGATCATCACTGTAACAATTTAGGAATGGAACAAAGTTCAAAACAACTAGGAAAAAGGGGACAGGCACATTTTACAAGCCGATTATTACTGAATATTGTCAAAACGGGAGATCAACGATCCGGTTCTGATGCGATTCGCAGCATGATTATACGTGCAATTCCAGTGTTGATGCGTCTGTAAAATGTGCCTGTCCCTTTTTAAATCGAGTGACGCCACCAAACACGGGAAAATAAGGACAGTTAACTGTCCCATATTGCGGTTATTGAACCATCTACCAAAGGTCGATTATGCGAAAACCGCCCGTACTGCCAGAGACATACATGTAGCCATCTTCTACACATACTCCTCCTTCGTTATAGTAAATCTCAATTAAGTGTACAACAGATGCGTCTTCCGGTGGATCAACGTTTATTATGTGAACACCATTAAACGAATCCGACAAATAGGCGTACCCATCGGATACATATACATCTGTTATATCACCTGAAATATCAATCGTTTTGATGATACTTGCATCTTCCGGTACAGCAATGTCAACAATATGAAGCCCCTCGAAACCGTCTGCGATAAACGCATAACCATCTGCTACATCGACTCCTCTAGCATTACCCGGAGTATCAACCGTTTTCGCAATGGTTGCGTAATCCGGTGGATCAACGTCTATTATCTGAAGTCCCGAGGTATCAGCCGCAACATATGCGTAACCGTCACATACGGATACATCATACGCGTCCCCAATCAAATAAACTCCTTCCACAAAATCCGGATTTTCCGGTGAAGTAACATCTATAATCTGAAGTCCATAATTAGAATCCGTAACAAACGCCAAACCGCCCGTTACATAGACTCCTAATGCGCTACCAGGAAGCGGAACCGTACTCACAATACTGGCGCTTCCCAATGGATCAACATCTATTACCTGTAATCCTGTATCATAATCGGCGACATACGCGTAACCGCCGGTTGCATATACTTCTCGCGCACTGCCGGGAACATCAACCGATTTCTTAACGTTCGCGCTTTCCGGCGGATCAACGTCAATTATCTGAATTCCTGTCATTCTATTGGCAACATAGGCGTAACCGTCGATTATGTATGAGCCATCTGAGTAACCGGGAGTATCAACAGATCCCACAATGAATGCACTTCCAGGTGGATCGACATCAATCATCATCAGTCCTGCATATTTATCCGCGACATAAGCGCAATCACTGGTTACATAGACTCCTGCAGCGTAACCGGGAACATCAGCAAATCCCACAATTTTTGCGTCTTCTGGTGGATCAACGAGTATTATCTGGAGTCCTGATTCACCATCCGCAACATACGCATACCCGTCGGTTGCATATACACTCTTTGCTAAACCCGGGGTATCAACCGTTGTTATAAGTAAGGGATTATCAGGATACTTGACATTAATTATCTGTAGTCCTGAGTCCCAATCCGCGACATACGCCACAAGTTTGAGTTCATCTATATGGACATCGAATGCATAACCTGAAGTAGTAAGCGATCCCACAATGCTCGCGCCTACCGGTGGGTCAACGTCAATAACCTGCAGTCCTGAATCATAATCCGCGACATACGCATAACCGCCAGCAACATGGACATTCCTTGCAGAGCTTGGAGTGTTAACCGTTTCCACGATGCTTGCGGTTGTTGGTGGATCAACGTCTATTATTTGAATCCCTGAACTCGTTCCCGCGACATACGCATAACCGTCGGTTACATATACGCCCATTGCAGAACCGGGAGTATCAACCGTTCTCACAATGCTTGCAGATTCCGGCGGATTAACATCTATTATCTGAAGTCCTAAGTTATCATCAGCAACATACGCGTAATCATTGGTTGCATAAACACAGTTTGCACAGCCTGTAGTATCAATACAGCTAACCCATTTCGGGCGCGTTGGCCTCGTAAGGTCAAAAATATGAAGCCCGTTATCGCCTCCGGCAACATAGGCGTAAACGCCATCAACAAAGATATCCTGCGGTGTAAAATTCAACCACTCCAGGGTAACGTCAACGGGATTAAATGTTATTTCTTCCCTAACGTAGGCTTCAGTTTCCGTGTAAATATGGTTTCCGATATTAATGTCACACGCCGCCACCAGTACGTTGTGATTACCATATTCAGCGCCAAGATCATTTGTGATTTCACTGGAAAAGATGTATTCATCCGGATTAGGACCGGGTTCCGTGTAGAACAAATCCACCGTACCAGCAAACAGGTCGGGTGATTCAACTTCGCATAAGATGTCTGTTTCGCCCTGCCAGTCAAGTATTGTTGCAGTTACTGTGGCACTTCCTCCAGTTTCTCTCAGCCCAGTTGAAATTTCAACTTCAATCTGTACTGGTTCAGTGGCATTATCAATAATCGGTTGTGGCGGATTCGGGAAATTTGTTGAGACATCCACAACAAGAACATACTGAAGAGGACCGCCAAAGCCGGAGATATCCATCTGCCATCGCTTTGTTTCCACTACTGAACCTGTTGACGACCACACTCGATTCGGTTCATGCTTGAAGTACGACACAAAGGGATTCGTGTTTCCCGCAATTGACGGATTCACCCAATCAAATAGCTTTGTGTAGCCATCCGGTTCGAGAATCACTGAATTGTTTGCCTGTACATAGCAAAGCGGATAATTCATGCTGACTCCCGAATTGGCAGGCAGAATCGCAATTACACG
Source organism: uncultured bacterium (assembly GCA_965369605.1). Taxonomy (GTDB): domain Bacteria; phylum JAJVIF01; class JAJVIF01; order JAGGVT01; family JAGGVT01; genus JAGGVT01. The sequence goes on along the minus strand of CBDURE010000005.1, from coordinate 30,163 downwards.
CGGGTCGAATCCATCGATTCCACTGCCCGGTAACGGGTGCGCGAGCTTGATATCCGCCCAGAAATTAGGTGTCCAACCAAAGCCGGTGATTTGAAGCGCGTTCGGATATAGCTGCAATAGCGGGAAGTGATATTGCGAACTTCTATCAAGTGGGGTTATTGTAAATGTTTTCGCGACAGGATCAATCACCGCCTCATATGCAGCGAGTGTTGTGCGATTTTCATTCTGCATTCCGAATGAATCGGGAATGTCCTGCGACAAGATTTGCTCATCATCCATGGCAGGTTCGATTGGCGATTTGCCTTTTGAGCAAGCATTTGATGCAAACGCAAAAGCAATCACAAGAAACAAAACCAGAACTGTTTTGGTGAGTTTCATTTTTAATCACCTCTCAACATTCGAATCATACTTGTTTCCCTTTAACCGATTTACCAAAGGTCGATTATACGCAAACCGCCATACCGATCCGCTATATACGCGTAACCGTCGGCAACAAATACATCACATGCTTCACAGGGAGTATCAACCGAATGAACGATATGCGCACATTCCGGTGGATTAACGTCTATTATTTGAAGTCCTGAATAGCCATTTGCGACATACGCGTAACCACCGGTTACATATACACCCCATTCACCGTCGGGAATAAAAACCGATTTCACTATGCTTGCGCTTTCTGGTGGATCAACGTCAATTATCTGAAGTCCTAATCCAACCACATACGCATAACCGCCGGTTACATATACATCCATTCCCCCACTGTCAACTGAATTAACGATGTACGCACTCTCTGGTGGATCAATGTCAATGATATGAAGTCCTGAATCCGCGACATACGCGTAACCCTCGGTTACATATATACGTCTAGCCCTATGTGGAGTGTCAACTGAATTAACGATATACGCGCTTTGAGGAGGATCAATGTCAATTATCTGAAGTCCTGAAAGACTATTCGCGACATATGCGTAACCGTCGGATACAAATACACCCTTTGCTAAACCTGGAGTATCAATTGAATTTACATTATACGCGCTTTCCGGTGGCTCAACGTCTACTATCTGAAGTCCTGCATAACGAGCCGCGACATATGCGTAACCACCAGTTACAAATACTCCATCAGGATCACCGCGAGTATCAACCGATTTTACAATGCTTGCACTTTCTGGTGGATCAATGTCTATTATCTGAAGTCCTGAATCATCTACACGACGTCCTGCATCACTGTCATTAGTAACATACGCATACCCCCCCGTTACATATACGTCTCTTGCAGGACCGATAGCATCAACAGTTTTCACAATGCTTGCGCTTTCTGGTGGATCAACGTCTATTATCTGAACTGTTGAGAAATCATCCGTAACATACGCGTAACCGCTGGCTACATATACATCCCATGCTTCATGGGGAGTCTCAACTGTTTTCACAATACTCGCGCTTTCTGGTGGATCAATATCTATTATCTGAAGTCCTGAGGATTCATCCGCGACATACGCGTAACCCTCGGTTACAAATACATCCCGTGCAGTATCGGGAGTATCAATTGATTTTACTATATACGCACTTTCGGGTGGGTCAACGTCAATTATCTTAAGTCCTGCTCCAACCACATATGCATAACCGCTGGCTACAAATACGTCCAGTGCATCACCGGGAGTATCAACCGAATTAACGATATATGCGCTTTCTGGTGGATCAACGTCTATTATATGAAGTCCTGGATTACGTTCTGCGACATATGCGTAACCACCGGTAACATATACACTCAATGCATTACTGGGAGTATTAACCGAATTAACGATATACGCGCTTTCTGGTGGATCAACGTCTATTATCTGCAGTCCTGAATTATCATCCGCGACATACGCATATCCGTTGGTTACATAAACATCACGTGCATAATCTGGAGTTTCAACGGAATTAATGATATACGCGTTTTCAGGTGGGTCAATGTCTATTATCTGAAGTCTTGATGAAGAAGTTCTGAAATAATGTCCAACGACATACGCGTAACCATCAATTACATATACCCCTAGTGAATCATCGGAAGTATCAACCTTGTTGATCCAAACCGGATTCAGAGGATTCGAAATATCGAAAATATGAAGGCCGTTTACACTTCCGGCTATATACGCATAATCACCATCAATACAGACATCCTTCGGTGAAAAGTTCAGCCACGGTGGCGTTACATCAACGGGATCGAAGTTTATCTCATGATCGACATTTGCACTGAATTCATTGAACATCTGGATGCCGCTTGCATTATCCCACGATTTGATCAGCAGATTATAATCTCCCGCAGATGCAAGATTTTCGTTTGCCAGCATCCCTTTGAATACACTTGCATCATAATACGGGCTGTAACTGAAATACTGAAGTGGCAGTGTATCGTTTAATAAATCCGGCGACTCAAGAGTCACACCACCTACTTCAGCTATATCTTTCCAATGCTTGACTCGCGCCTCAACAGAAGCTTCTCCACCATTCTGTGTAAGTCCACAGCCAATTTCAGCCTTAATCTCCACAGGTTCGGGAGCATTATCCGCTATTGGCTCTGGCGGCTTCGGGTAGTTGGTGGAGATATCCACAACAAGTACAAACCAAAGCGGCCCATCTAAACCTGAAAACTCCATCTCCCAGCGTTTCGTTTCCTCTGTTGTTCCTGTCGATGACCAAACTCTGTATGGCTCATCCTTGAAGTACGCAATAAACGGATTCGCGCTGCCCGGTATTGATCCAGCAACCCAGTCAAACAACTTCGTGTAGCCGTCAGGTTCGAGAATGACAGAATTGTTTGCCAGCACGTTAAAAATCGGGTAACTCATGCTAACACCCGACTTGGCAGGCAGAATGGCGATCACACGAGCATCAAACGCATCGATTCCACTACCGGGAAACGGATGTGTGAGTTTAATATCCGCCCAGAAATTGGGAGTCCAGCCGTAGTCGGTTATTTGCAGGACGTTTGGATACAACTGCGTTAGCGGGAAGTGATACTGCGAATTTCTATCCAAAGGTGATATCGTAAACGTTTTCGCGACAGGATCAATCACCGCATCGTATGCAGCGAGTGTTGTGCGGTTTTCGCACTGCGTCCCGATTGCATCGGGAATGTCCTGCGACATGATTTGCTCATCATTCATGGCAGGTTCAATCGGCGATTTGCCTTTTGAGCAGGCGTTTGATGCAAACGCGAAAGCAATCACCAATGTTAGAATTGAAAATACCTTGATGAAGCTCATTTGGATAGACTCCTCTGTTTTCAATATTTGATAATATTACAAACCAACACACCATAATTATACTACTTATATTACAATTCATCAAATTCCCGGATTTTATGGTATAGTATATCTGCTGTTAAAGCTTTCATTTATCAATTACAACCTGCCGTATTTGATCCACAGGAGGAACTGTGCAAACATCCGAGCATATTCAAAAGGACTTTAAAGCCCTTCTGGTGCAGCTGCGGTCATCAGATGGCAATGAGCGAAAGAATGCCTGCAAAGCTCTGGGGAAAATGGCCATTTCAGGTGAAAAATATGTCATTGGCCCTTTAATTCGGCTGACATCCAATCCTGATTATCTCGTTCGCTACAATGCATGTGAGGCGTTGGGAAATATTGGCGAACCTCGCGCACTGAAACCGATAATCCATCTGCTGAAAGATGAGGAGGAATGGGTCAGGGAATCGGCATGCGGCGCGCTGGGTATCATTGGAGATTCCAGAGCGATAGAACCACTTCTCGAAAGGCTTGGCGATTCCTTCGAAAAAGTGCGAAACGCCGCGTTGAAATCACTTATCTCACTTGGAGAAGGCCGATTAGCCAAAGCAATAAAAGATTCGAACTTTGCCATGCTGCTTAGGTTTGCGAGGAGCAGTGATCCGCGTCCGGTGGATAAAATCCTGGAAATATTAAAGAAGCACATCGATGACAAACAATTTCAGGCTGAGATTAAACCGGTGTACATGGATATTCATAAGCGGTTTATAAGAAAGCAGCACGGACTCCTTTGCGTTGAGCATTTCCACAGGTTTGCGGAGTTCAAAGATCCTGACTTGAAAATTGGCTTGAAAACAAAACTGCCATATTTCGCCTGCAGGAAATGCAAGAAAACCACAAGCGGTAAAAGCGGTATCGAACATGTTATCGCCATTCTTGATGATAACTGCGATTTTGAGATTTCCTTCGACAACAACAAGTATATGATTAATTACTTTTCTTTTAACCATCTGTTTGATTTCAATCAGGTGGAGATCATCAAGACCACAGATAAAGTCATAGAACAATTCTGCTACAAAGTTTCGCGGGATACAGATATTGTTCGCAAAAACTCATATAGAAAAGTAAAATGCCTTGTCAGCCCTAACTCGGGAATCAGCAACTGGTCGAAGAAAATACTGAAAGAGGTTTTTGGCAACGTAATAGCGCCGGAATAATAAGGAGCCGCCATGTGGTATATTTATTTATTAGTCGGTGTTATTACTGGTTATATGGCACATCGCAAGGGATACAGTTTTTATCTGTGGTTCTTTGCAGGTGGAGTGCTGGGATTAGTTGTTCTGTTAATGCTTCCAGATGCCAGTGATCCATTGAATAGTTATGAAGAGAATCAAAGGCTGGCGGCGAGGGGTAATAATCTTGGTTGGATTATTGTTGTTGCTGCATTAGTGATTGGCATGTATCTTGGCTTTACCTACAATAGATACTGAAAGGGAATGAGAAATATTATAAAATTAAACAGTTGCCTTATTACGTATGCCTTATTACGTAAACTTAAAAAGGCAGGCAATAATATGTCAGGGATAAAAAGAAATGGATTTGCAGGTAAATACATTCGGATTTCCGGATTGATATTCGTTGTGTTCATGCTGTTATTTCTTTCAGGATGCACTCCGAAAGTTGATCTCGATTCACCCAGGCAGATAGTGGCATCGTTTGTGTATTATTTTCTATCGGGTGATTTTATGACTGCAGAGCAGTATTGCACTACTGAATTTAACAACAGAGAATTGAAAATTGCAAAAAAAGCGTTGAAGGAAATGCCAGCGAGAATGGCAGCTGAACTTGCGAGGGATATACCACATAATCACAGAGAATTGAAACAATACAGGCGGGAAGCGGAAATCCGGTTTATGATTTCGCAGGAGGGCGACAAATGTAAAGTATGGGACCCGGATGAAAAGTTTTTCTCCTTTGGGCTTGTACAGGAATATGGGCAATGGAAAGTTTATAGATGGCATGGAGTAAGTGAAGCGTTAGATAAGTTACCGCCCGGTGCTTCCATGGACTTTCTCGATTTCAGCAGAGCTTTTAGATAGGATTTGGGAATTGGTTTAAGCGGTAAAATCCTCTGGCAAAAGCATTTCTTTGCTGTCAACACCCAGCGGATATCCGAAACAATAAATGTTATAAAGCTTACAGGCTAGATATTCCTGACGGTTAGTCAATTTTCTCAGCAGAATATAATAGAACATCATTTTAATTGCGTTGAATCCAGCCTCTTCAGGTGTCATAGACTCCCATCCCTTGGGCATGGGCTTATCAGTATAAATCGACTTTCCAACCTGAGACATATACCAGAATGTCATTTCATAAGCAGCCTCCTCAAGCGCTTCATGCGACCATGACAGTTTTATTTCCCACGTGTTCTTATTTATTTCAATGATATTCGAATTGGACGGTGGCTTAGTTGATGTGGGGAATATCATCCTCCTTGAACCGTCATCAGATTTCTCGAAATGATAATCCCTGTTCAATTTCCAATTATCCGGTCTAACTATAATTCGAACCAGTTTCCGCTTATTGATTACAATTTCATCCGAGGACCAAATCTCATTGCAGAGTTTAATACCGTGTTGCATCCTTGCAATGTGTTTATCGATTTGAGATAGAATCTCGTTTCTACTTTTCCTCATGGACTTGATTTCGATTACACCATGAACTACAAGTAACTCCTTGTCTTTACATTTATTATTTGTGATACGCTCAACAAGGACTCCATCAGCCCCAAGTGCAAATCCATCCCATCGAGTGGCAGCGTTTTTTTTCGATTTCCGTATTCTGCGGGGTGCCTTGATTGTCTTCCCAAAGTAAATCTCAAGGTTATTGGTAATGATTCCTTTCCGTTGTTGTAGCTCTGTAAGTAATGCACAGGGTTTCCAAGCCAAAAGCTCAGCAAGATCACCTTTGAACTGGTTGACCATATGTGAAAATATAAAATAGATGCATAAACCGCATTCGTGGTTTGATAAAATTGTTTGACCGTTACCAATTTGTGTATCAGGCTCGTTGGGATGGTGTGGGCCGTATTCAAGTAATCGTCGAAAAAGCCTGCCCTTGGGATTTTCCTCTATATTGTAAATTGCAGAGGACAGTACCCCGTTAAAAATACTCTTCAGGTTTCTTTGATAAGGAAGATGGATAGAATCATTTTTAAGTGCATATGATACAGATTTCTTAATATCGAATGATAGAGATTCGTTGCCTGTGATATTTGCAATCTCTTTTATAATTTTTCTTGACATAAATCGAACCTTGGAAAAAATGGGGACAGTCCCCTCTGCGGATGGCCATGAATAGGGCGATACAGCTTTCTTTTTGCGAACTCGTTTCCAGGACGTGAGGGTTCTAACTATCTCCCATCATATCAGTCATTGATTTCATCATTTCCGACTGGTCAAAATCAATGCCGGAGAATTTCCACTTTCCGCCTTCATTAACCATCAGGAATTTCATAAACGGCACGTCTTTAAAGAAAACATCCGCGTTCTTGCCGTTAATCGTACTTTCGAGTTTACCCAACATTTCAGATTCATCAAAATCCTGATCCGCTTTCGGTGAATCCTGGCCCATCATTGATTGATATTTGTTGAATGCCCCTACACCATCGCTCATATCCTTGCAGAAGTAGTTTTGAACATCCTTCATGTTACCCTCGGCTGACGCTTTCATCATCGCGACGACTACCGCCTCGGGGGATTTCGGGTATGCGGCTCCGCTTGCCGCACAGCCTGCCACAAGCGTTATTAACGCGAGAGTGAACATGATTGTGGCGATAGTTCGTAATGACCCGATTGCTTTTGTTGATTCAGTTTTCATTGTTTGATTCTCCTGTAGTTTTAAATTGTTACGCTGTAAATTACGAATTCATCAGCATACCGGAAATGTTATCATAAGTATCCTGATGAAGTAATCTCATTATAGCAACTATCAGAGATTTAGCCATGGGAAATGTCCCAATTGTAGTTCTGCTGTTGTTGCACCTACCTCTCGCTAACGAGCCTGTTGGTAAAGCATATTGATTTATAAACTTACCATTCTTATGACAACTTTCGGGTGCCGCCCATACAGCCGTCTCGGCTTTATGGGTGAAATTGCATGACTTCGCAGTAATCACCCACAAATCACAAAAAGACGTGATGTGTGGGCGGCACCCGAGGTTTTAAATCAGATTGGCGCCTTTTCCGACACCCTCTAACGTTCGAGGCTCGGTTTTCAATATCCAGCTTTTCAATTCATCCAGGATGACTAATTAAACTCGCCGACTATTACACTTGTTAGATTCGAATCGCCGTAGCCGGTTCCGCCAACGACAAATAACTTGCAATTGTAATATGCCACTCCAGGCACGTATGCTCTGTTAACAGGCATATCGAGCAACTGGGCCCACGTTTCTGTTGTTGTATCAAATGAATCCGTCCAGTTTTCATAGGGCCAGTTGCCGCCAACAACAAAGATTTTATTGTCGATTGTTACAAAACCTTTGCGTGTTAAATATCTCTCGTATGTTGATCCCAGTTGTGTCCATGTGTCGGTCGCGGGTTCATAATATTCCATGTGGGTAGCGCCCGGGCTTGAAGGCAAGTTATCGCTAAAACCGTAAATTCTGTCGCCAACGATAGTCCAGACCGGCGAACTACGACCATAAGGGGCATTCGCGCCGGTACGCCATGTTTGTGTGTTTGGATCATAAATATCGAGATCAGCCCGTCGTCCTCCCTGTGCGTCATTCCAGCCGTAGCAGTAATAGATTTCATCCTGATAGACAACCGCGCCGGCTACATTTCTTGCTGGAAGAGGGATATCCGGATGTGTTTCGTCCCATGTGTCAGTGGCGATATCATAAGCCAGCTGGGATGACATGTAATCCCAAATGACGTTCGAATAGCCGCCCATGCAGTAGATTTTGCCGTCATAGTATGCGGCTGTTCCACCGTGCCTTGCCATCGGCAATGGCTCTCTTGGCGTCAGGTCCCATGTTTCAGATTCCATGTTGAAAACCTCGACAGAGGTGATACCTGTTCCGCCAATTATCCAAATTTCATCATTTACAACGACCTCAGCGGAATATGCCCTTGCCGTAGTCATGGCAGGAAATGATGTGTCCCAATTATAGAGATTGATTCCGCAGCCAACATTTATTTCGACTTCGTCATAATCAATCGCGCCAAGGTTATCTGTTACTCTCAACCCCGCGGTGAAAGTTCCCATAACCGAATAAGGCAATGATGTCGCCAGCCCGGTATCATTTGATTCATCCGCTGCGAAATTCGCCGGGTCGCTGTCCCAGTCGAAATCGAATTCGTACAGCGTGATTGTTCCATCGGTGTCATAGGAGGTTGTAGCATCGAAATCGACTGTGACGTTCAGCGGGATGGTGGCTGGGTCAGGTGTGGGAATAAGAATCGCCACTGGTGGTGTATTGTCGGTTTCAACAGGAATTTCAAATACCGTATAAGTTGCGAATTCAGTTATATCAAACAAACCTATGAGTGGGAGTACGAGCGGTTCGACTCGTTTAATGCCGTCCATGCCGTATAAAAGAGGTGATTGGTTCAAACCGGATGAGTAGGAATCGAGAACTTTGGCAAGACCAGTGTATGTTCCCTCAACACAATCCGCCGTGTTGGTGATTGTCGCTGCGAAAACAAGCGGGTCGGATGGGTCGTGCCCCGTTCCGGTAGGGGAGGAAACATCGACAATTACAGGTGTTATTTCAATTCCGGGTATTTCGATTGAGATTCCGCCAACAGAACTGTCGGCGAACATTTCATCACGCCTTGAGCCGACATCAACGCCGTGGTTGATATCGACCACATGGATTTCAATTTCCGCGGTTGAACTGATATCGCCCTCTGCAAGATCGTTGGAGATAATTTCAACTGAAACCTCACTCGCGGCTTTTTTTAAATGCTGCGGGATTCGATATTCGGGCGTGAATCTTCCGCTCCTGCTGGCTGAACTTACAGCGTAGGTGCATCCGACAACGTAAATGAAATCGAAAGTGCCATCGATGTTGAATATATAATCCCGGTAGTCATAATCGCATCCCATCGCCATTACTAGATTCCCGGATGGCGGCGGGTCTGTTACGCTTTCGAATCCCATCGGATTTGATGCGTCGAAATTGCCGATAGTGTAGTCATCAAAATGTAAAATATATGGATGAAGGGTCGCGTCTGTTGGATAGATTTCATCGAGGACTGTATCCAGATATGGCGTGTAGCCATCGGCGTTGACGAGAGTGAATCCCGCGATTGCCTTGTCTAGTCTGGGGAATGACATTCCTGTCTCGTTTGAGACAACAGTTCCCTCAATGTTGAAGACGTGCAAGTCGCCGCGGTTTTGTCCTGAGATTGGCTTCAACGGCTCGCCTGCCGGGAATGGGTGTTTTATTCCGATTGAGACAACGATATTGCCGTCGGTGTCAATCGAGATTGAGTTTATTTTAGCGCAGTCCGTACACGGCGCCATCGTAAGGAAATTTGTGATATCGACAATTTCAAGTGTATCAGTAAGCGAGTTACGCCTGAGAGGTGTCAATTCAGCGCTGATTTCGTCAGCGTTTATGTTCAGGTTAAAAACCCCAAGCGCGCCTATTCCCGATGCGGGAGAGCCATCGGGTAATCGGTCGGATACACCAACCATTAAACTGCCGGATTGATTGTCCTGCGTTTGAGGTGTGATGGGTGATTCAGAGCTGCTTGAACATGATGCTGTAAGAATAAGCATGGTTAGCAACAGTAATAGATTAGTGAATCGAAACATAATGTCCTCCGGGAAAAACCGAATTCGAAGCTGATTAGCAACTTAATAATTATACCAATTTAGTGGCGGTTTTGTAAAATGTCGGTTTGTTTCAGGGGCGCTGCTTGGAAGCTGTCTCAGAACCCCGATTTAAACAAGATACATTGTCATTCTGAGCGAAGCGAAGAATCTATAAGTTGTTGTGTTGATGATTAAATCTGACAAAATTAATCCACGCTGTCCGGAAGAGATTCTTCGCTTCGCTCAGAATGACAGAATTCGCTCAGAATGACATAACAAGACAAGTTCTGAGACACTTTCCTTGCGGCACCCCTGCGAATAATACCTCTTATAAAAGGGAACTGGTCCCAATGGGCTTTTATCTCCTTATCCTTTTTCTTGCTAATTTCCAATAATACTTGTATTATTTATTCAATTCGATTTAATAATAACTAAATTGATTGAGGATGGTGACATTATGCGTAACTGTCTTATTTTTACAACCTCTTTTTTGCTGGCAATATTTATCGGTTGCTCCGGTGGAGCAAATCAGCCAACCGCGCCGGCATCCGATGAGATGATGCCTGCTGAGCAAGCCGGTGAAGTTCAGATGCTTATGTCCGGCACAATGAATCTGGATGACGGCACTGTCGAGTTCAACAATCGAACCGGTGACTTCTATATGGATGTTACTCCTTATGTCGGTTCGTATTTCAGTTGGGAAATTACATATTTTAACCCGCCCTATCTAACTATTAAGATGACACTCACAAACCCAACGCTCCTTACCGTCTATGATGTCTGCATCGTATTTGATGAACTCTATGGTAAAACCATACCAAATCCTGATTTATACACAGACATTTTTGAGCCTTACGACATTAACCCGGCAATTCAATTCAGGAAGGAGTCACCCATACGCGCATTTCCGCCAATGGAGGATACGGAATATTTTGGGCTTAAATATCCTGGCGGCAGCGCGCTGGTTGATTTTTTCATCATCGCGCATCTCGGCGGAAACACGGGGGGAGTGCGTGATATGTCTTGCTATTCACTAGGCTGGTTTTTCCCGGATGGCGGCAGCGCTGTGGAAACGATTGTATGGCCAATAGATTACCAGGACGATGTTTCAATCGTTGTTGCTGACACGACAGTATTTACAGGCGGATTTACATACTTAACACAAGACCCGGTTTATCCTGAGCTCTGGAAAGCTGAATACGAAAATACTGAGGGTGCGCCCGCTGGTGGATATACAATTCTGGTAATGGCAAACTCACCATCAACTCCGCAATACAACACCTATGGTTATACATATGTGTGGGTTTACAATCCGGGTGAGGATCCAACATGGTTTGGTGACGATATCGATATCAATGGCGATGATGTTTTCTATGACACCAACATTAGATCATCGGGCGCTCACGCGATTGGCCGCGGTAGTGATCATTATTACCTGGCTTTCGCGGGTGATGATAATTCAAACGAAGGGGCGATTTACTTCACAAGATCAAGAGATGGCAACAGATGGGATGATGCGATACCATTGACAGATGAAGGCAATGGCCTCATTGAATCATATCCCAGTCTTGTGTGCCACAAAGGAATAATTTGTATCGCGTATCAGGCTGCAATGGGCCATGATTTTGATATAATGCTGCTAGCCAGCTATGATTACGGTGAGACATGGGCTTCATACAATGTCACCAACTCACCTATGAACAATGAATTAAGACCATCAATCTGCATGGACACACGTACTGGTGAAGAGGTGTTATATGTCGCATACATTCATGCTGAGACAGGTGAGTGTATTGCTGCAGGTGCAGGATTAGATGATCTGTCAACCTGGAAACCCGGAATTGTCAGCGATGGCGGATGGGCGCTTAACGCAGAGTTACCATCGATTGCCTTCAATGATAAAACGGATAGAATAATGGTGTGTTATTCCGACCGGACAGACGCAGCTGTATATAATCGGATTTATTTTTCATCAACAAAGGATGTAACTGACTGGCCATCGCCGGTTATTGTTACTCAGGATTGCACGGATACCTGGCGTGAAATTATGCCCAGCCTGGCAATTAATCCGAATACCGGAGTTCCAGGCATCGCGTATTCCTATGGAGGATACATCAGCCCCGATTATTCAATACGTTTCATCAAGGCTACAGACGCAACAGGCTCAACTTTCAATCCTCCTGTTTGTGTAACAGGAAATTGTACTAACCCCAATTTTAATTACAGAGGTGCATCACTTTGCTGCGAGAAATCCTCTCGTTGGCTGCTTTCGTGGTATGGAGGTGGTGAGTTCACAAATAGACGATGCTGGTTCAGTGAATCGATGGATGATGGTGTGGAATGGACCTATAGACGATATTTGAATGATGACTTATCTACCGAGGCTTACAGTCCTGTTATGACATCGGACGGTGAAAATGTTATCGTCGCATGGTCGGAATATCGTGATGCCCCTTTCCATTACGAAATAGTAATAGACCACGGGACTCATAGGGAGCAATGACATTAATCATATTTCAAAAAAACGAACACCCGCTTTATTAGCGGGTGTTTTTTTGCTGGGAGATTCGGCACCCTTGCCGGAAACCCGGGTGCATCAGCACCACTGATAAAAATAGGGACAGTTACCTGTTTTATTTCGCCGATAAACACTGGCAACTATGTTTGAAAATTTGCCGCTAACATTACCTTAACCATGCGGTTTACAAACAGGCAACTATCCCCATTTTTCGCTTAAACGGCAACCCGCTATCGCATTTCGAAAACTAAGGGGGCAGGCTTTTTATTGACCGATAATCACAGGTGTTGTACAATTTTAGTTTAGTGGCAAATGCATCATTCTCTTAGATAAATTAAGTAATATAAATATATAGAAGGATCAAGTCTTGTGGTCATATTCAAAAGAGAGCTTTAAGCTATGAATGACACCGAACGTGGTCTCCATTCAGCAGCAGCACCCATGCTTGGTTATTTTTACCAAGTGCGTTATGCGTTGTTCGAATCTCTTCATCGCTTGCGCAGAGGACAGGAGTTCATAGTAGAAATAGAAACTCTTGATGATATTGTTTTCGAGGAAAATGGGGAACCACCAGAGCTACTTCAAACCAAGCATCATTTGAATAACACGCCAGATTTAACTGATAGCTCGCCCGACCTTTGGAAGACATTCCGTATTTGGTGCGATGCACTTAGAACTGGTGATGTACCTGATGGAACCTGTTACTTCCTTATTACCACAGCCCGTGCTGCTGAGAATTCGGCAGCACACTATTTAAAGCAAGGCAAAAGCCGAAAGCCCGAAATTGCGAAGCAACGTTTAATAGCAGTCGTTAACACCTCTAGGAGTCAAGAAAACGAACATGCATATGAATCGTTTCAATCATTGAGTTCAGGGCAACAATTAGATTTATTATCAAATACATTCGTACTTGATGCGACAGCGACTATTTCTGATCTAGATGAAAAGCTCAAGAGGGAAGTGTACGGTTTTACCGACAAGAAATTTTATGAATCATTTCTCAAACAACTTGAAGGATGGTGGTTTCGCCGTACTATCCCACACTTAATAGACGAAGCTGCAAAACCGATTTTAAGTGAAGAAATTGAAGCCGAATTGGCTTACTTGCGAGAGCAATTCAAGGAAGACAACTTGCCGATTTATGACGAAATTATGAGTGCAAGCAGAGACGAAATTATGGGCGCAAGCATCGATGCCTCCGGCAACCAAGATCGTTTTTTTGTTCATCAATTGCGGCTCATCGAGATTGGTAATGGACGCATTTTCCACGCGATACGGAACTTATTCCGAGCATTCGAGCATAGGTCACGTTGGATACGCGAAGACCTGCTTCATGTGGGTAAGTTTGAGCAGTATGAGGACCGATTATTTGAGGAATGGGACATTCATTTTAACCAGATGCTGGACGAATTGGGTGCAGATGCAACCGAGGAGGCAAAAAAGGCTGCGGCACAAGCACTTTATAAGTGGGTTGAAACAGACAAACATCTGCCGATTAGATGGGAGGTAACTGAACCTTCAATTTCACGTGGTACATACCAACTACTTTCCGACTCCCAACGAGTGGGTTGGCATGCGGAGTTCAGAGAAAAGCTACATCATATTCTTGAGGTTCGGGAGACTCTATCATGAAAGACTGGGCAAACCGACCCAAAGAAGAGGCATATCTTCTTAATCCAGCTTTCTGCTGCACAATATTAGTAGTGGCAATGAAGGCGTTTGAAAACGTATCAGAACAAGGGGTTCCCTTCCCTTTAACTTTTATGTTTCTGCCAATTATTTTACATAAGCCCACACGTGAGAAACTCCCACCAAGTACTAGTACGTCAATGGCTGTATGGATACAGGAGAACGCTGACTCACGTGTTTTATTTTATGAAAGGCTAGTTTCGTTAAAACCATATACAAAAGAAGCTATCCAGTTCGGCATGTTAGCTGAATGGATTGTGCCTGGGGATTCTGGATTATTGAAAACAACTAGATGTGATTCAGATGTTAATCGCTATCTTAGAGAACTTGATGCTGAAGCACGTTTGTGTGTTCTACGTGCCAGATTCTTGGGTAAATGGTTTGGAATGGCAGGAGAAACACATACTGTCATGGCTTTCTGGGGGGTCCGACCATGAGTTTTCAATTGCTACACGTGGTTTTATATGGTTTTAATCATGAGATGCGTGTTCTGCAATTCAATCCTGGAAAGCTTAACATCATTACGGGGGCATCTAAAACAGGTAAGACTGCCCTAATTGAAATTCTAGATTATTGCCTAGGTTCTTCGAAATGTCGGATACCTGAAGGTATCATTCGAGAAGCTGTTGAATGGGTTGGCATTCACATTAAAGTTACAGAGGGAGAGGTGTTCATCGCACGCCGCTTGCCAACCGATGGCTACAGGACATCATCTGATGTGTTTTATACTATTGGACAAACCCTTTCACTTCCAGAGTATTCCGTTCTGACTCAAATCACTAATCCCATAGGGTTACAAAATCTTTTAACTGCTCACGTGGGAATATCAGAAAATCTGAACGAGCCACCACCAGGCCAAACTCGTAGGTCCCTTACAGCAAACATTCGGCATGCTCTATTTTATTGTTTCCAACATCAAAGCGAAGTCATCAGCAACAGACATCTCTTTCATAAGCAAAGTGATGAATATATTCCCCAAACTATCAAAGATACACTGCCCTATTTTCTCGGTGCCGTTAATGATGAGCATGTTGCCAAAATGAGAGAATTACGTGAAGTTGGTATGAAACTTCGTGATTTAGAACGAAAAT
The DNA here is from genome assembly GCA_965369605.1 of uncultured bacterium. GTDB lineage: Bacteria > JAJVIF01 > JAJVIF01 > JAGGVT01 > JAGGVT01 > JAGGVT01. Next base: position 14,813 of record CBDURE010000005.1, on the reverse strand, counting down.
TGGTAGAATATGAATCTTTACGTGGGCAGGGTGTCACTCGTGCTCAGGTATTACTTTCTGAAGCAGTCGATATTGGGTTACGCCCACCAACTGTGGTAGCTACAGAATTGGCCGAATGTAACAATCTATTGAGAGAAATCTTTTCAGATACATTGCCAGTTGAGGAGAACGAGATCGTTAATGAAGACAATGAATATAAAAGGTTACAAGAAGAACGTGCGCAACTCACATGTGAGTTGCAACGAATCAAAGAACAACTTGAAGCTGCGAAAGCATTATCTTTAGACAGAGATGGATATTCTCGTGAAGGAGAGGCTCAATTAGTTCGATTGCGAAGTATTGGTTTATTTAATGATCATGATGAAGAGAATCATAGAATTTGCCCTCTTTGTTCTTCTCGACTTACCGAAAATCAGATACCACCCTTCATTTCTGATCTACATAATTCCATTTCAGAATTAGAACAACAAATTCGAACTGTAGAAGACCGCTCCCCTCAAATGCAACAAGTAGTAAATACGCTAAAAGACAGACTCGAAGAGACACAAAATAAGCTGAAGGATAATTGTGAAATATTCGATGCATTGTATGCATCCGATCAAATACTGCAGGAATTACGTGATCGAGCTGCCCGTAGAGCATATGTGAAAGGAAGAATTGGACTATATCTTGAGACACTACCACCTCTTGAAGATTTCAGTGAGTTGCGAAGTGAAATCGCAAGATTAAAGGAGCAGAAAGAACAACTATCAGAAGAATTAAGTGCTGAAGTTATTCAGGACCGCATTGATTCTATCTTATCGAATCTATCCAGCTATATGAGTGAATGGGCTCGCGAACTTCATTTGGAACATTCTGGGTATCCGTTCCGCTTAGACATAAAACGCCTTACGGTTGTGGCAGATGGTCACAATGGGTCAATAGCAATGGATCGCATGGGTAGCGGTGCGAATTGGGTAGGTTGTCACTTAATCGCACATTTTGCACTTCATAAATGGTTTGTTAGTCATAATAGACCAGTACCAAGATTTCTATTTATTGATCAGCCATCACAGGCCTATTTCCCGGAAGATCCAAGTAGTGAACAATCAGGCGAGACCTTGGCAAGTGAAGACAGAGCTGCTGTGAGTAAAATGTATAAACTAGCTTGGGAGCTGGTAGCGGAATTATCTCCATCACTTCAGATAATAATGACTGACCACGCGCTTATCGATGAACCATGGTTCCGCGACAGTATTGTGGAAAGGTGGCGCGATGGATTAAAACTTGTGCCAACCGAATGGTATGAGACTTAGTTTAACTAACAACACCTTTTTCAAGCCCCATAAACACTGCAGATAAAGGGGTCAGTCCCCTTTGGAGTGAGCGATGAATAGCGCGACACAGCTACCTTTTACTTCGAATTATTAAACGAAATGGTTCACGTGCTGTTACAACGAATCTAACAACCGCTACCCCCCTCCCCAAAAACCTACCCGCGATTTCGAAGCTACGCTAATTCTGATATAATATACAAGTTATAGTATTTGCATAAACGCCAAACCCGAATCCATCGTTGGAGGTTTGAAAATGAAATATTTGCCTGTAACTATCATGATTGCTTTCTGCGCGATTGTCGCTGTATCCTGCTCTGGAGGCAATGTGTCAACGCCGGGAGTTGATGGCGACTCTATTGCGATATCGGCCGGAGATACCGAATCCGCCCGGAACTACACTGATATCTGGGGTATGTATGATATAAGCATCGACCCGGAAACTCATACGGCGACTGTTGAGTCTGACCGCAGTGCGGATTTCGCTGTAAACCTGGTGCCTTTTTTCAACCGGTATCCGTCAACTCTGCATGTCCATGTAGTCAGTTATCATACAGGCACCTTCGGCAGCATTTATTATATAGATTTGACGTTGCATCACCCGCATCCATCCGACACGTCGCTGAATGTCTATGATGTCCGCGGCATATTCATGGGGGATGGTTCCGGGACACTGGCGTACAACGGGAGCCTTCATTTTCCGATTCTGTCGGAAGACCAATCGATAGACGGGCTTGATCATGCTGATGCCGACAAACCGGATGGTTATACGCGATGGTTCAACCATAGTGAATTCTCGACCGGCGGACTGCCCATTTTCTCCTACACGCAGGGAAACGCTGCCCCCGAGGGATACACTCCAACCGCGACACTCTGCCCGTACCATTATTACGCGGACGGCCTCGGCGCAACAGAAAACGCCTGCGACTGGCTTGAGGCGAATCCGGATTCGTACGGTGTGTTCTCCGCGGGAAGCACCAACACAAGGCGATTCGCTGTGCGATTCCCGAATGATGAAACGAAACTGCGTTTCGGATATGCGATAGTTGGATGCTGGAACGGACAGCATCCCGCAAACGCGGATGAGGCGGTTTCCGCGAAAGCGACAATGGGCGATGGGCTGTATTACGAAAGCCCGTCCAACAACGGCGGTGATTTGATTATGGATTTCACGCTGTATTCGTGGAAAAGTGTGCCATCCAGCATCATTATTGAATCAACAGTGCTTTCGACAAATCATACGCTTACACCATCGGAAATGGTCCCGACTGAAACCGGCGCAAATTACGCGTCATTCCATGTCGAGATTCCGGCGGATAATGTAACATCGCGTGAGGGCAACGAGGCATACGTTATTGCGGAGTACGCCGATTCGGATTACAAAAACGATTTCGGCACAATTAATCTTGCCGGCGATGATCCGTTGGCTGCGTTTTTCAGATTTGATGTCCCCGTGCGTGAAACGCTAGACTGCGGTGAGTTCGTCTGGGTCAGCAAGGCCGGAGGCCAGTTGATGGACAGGGGACGCGCGATTACAACTCTATCTGATAACTCGGTTGTTGTCACCGGTGAATTCAGCCAGGCTTTCTGTCCGAACGATTACTACAATATCCCCGCTGTATTCGGGGAAGGCGAAGCAAACGAAACGACACTGGTTGATCCGCATCTCGGCGACATTTTCATCGCGAGGTATTACTCCGACGGCTCTCTCGCATGGGCGAAACGCGCAGGGGGATTTGGCAGTGATGGCGCTGTTGGAATTACCACGTGTTCGGACGACTCCGTTGTAATCACCGGAAGTTACGGGGGCAACTGCTACGGCAATCTCGAAAGCGCGACTTTCGGTTCGGGCGAACCGGGCAGAGTGATTCTCTACGGCACAAATTGCTACGGGTCGTTCTTCATTGCCAAATACAATCCGGACGGCACTCTCGCGTGGGCGAAACGCGCGGTTGGGGAACCGACGTATAACAATGAATACACCCAGAGGGGGGCAGACGTTGTCGCGATGTCGGATGATTCCTTAATCGCAACCGGAGTTTTTGGCAACAGAGCGATTTTCGGAGAAGGCGAGCCAAACGAGACCGCACTCACATTCCATCCATATTTCTGGGACATTTTCATTGTGAAATATAATCCTGACGGCACACTCGCATGGGCGAAACGTCAGGGCGGAAACGAACTCGAACAACCGTACGGAATAACCACAAGACCGGATGACTCGTTTGTGCTTTCCGGCGGATTTGGGACATCGATGCATTTCCCCGCTATATTCGGTGAGGGAGAATCCAACGAAACGACTTTGTACACGGATGGGCGCAGGGATATTTTCATCGCGAGTTACAACGCCGATTGCACTCTCCAGTGGGCGGAACGTGCGGGGAGTATTCTGGATGATGCCGGGCATGCAGTCGCGTGTTTATCCGATTACTCGGTTGTCATGTGCGGAAGTTACGGTAACGGCGGCGATCCGGGTGAGTGTCCCGCCACTTTTGGAGAAGGCCAGCCAAATGAAACAACACTTGAGCACTCCGGCTGGGATGACATTTTCATCGCGAGGTATGATTCGGACGGCATTATGGCATGGGTGAAGCGCGGCGCGGGTGAAAGCCAGGAAATCGCGTCCGATATCACGGCGCTTTCGGATGACATGTTCGCAATAACAGGTGAATTCTGGGAGCCGTGTACATTCGATGAGGGGCTGCCGTCAGAAATAACGATCATTCCGTACCCGAATTCCGATCCGAATTTCTCCTACGACGATATATTCGTCGCGTGGTTCAACCCGGATGGCACCATACACTGTGCGGACACGGCAGGCGGGCGTTCATACGACTGTTCCTATGGAATAACCGCTCTAAGCGATGATTCCGTTGTTGCTACGGGAGATGTCGCGGGGATGTACGGCGGCGTATTCGGCGAGGGCGAGGATAACGAAACGTGGGTGTTTGGCCAAAGTTATGAGGTGTTTGTAGCGAGGTGGTATAGGTAGGGGGTTATATGTTGGGGTAAAGGGTAACAACACACTTTTTGTTGACTAATAAGGCTCAAAAATGTACCTGTTCCTTTTTTTTCTTTTTTTGTGAAAAAATTTGTTGAAGAACGTTAGATTAATATCTATTATATACAAGTATATTTCAGAATTTGATCAAAAGAGGGAAGATGTCTAGAAAAACAGTTATCCACGAATTGCTTGAAACCTTTGCGGATGATGTGTCAATAAAACTAAATCAGCTGACACAAGGTGAGCCTGAAGATCAATTGCGGGGACCATTTGAGAATTTTCTAACTCATGCTGCTGTTTATCTCGGTTGGAATGTTGTATGTACAGGTGAAACACCACTGCCAAACCATCTTGGCAAGCCCGATTATGCTGTGCATTGCAATCAACTTCTTGCTGGTTATGTCGAATTGAAAGCTACTGGTGTAGGTGCCGATACTGAAAAATTTGCAGGCCATAATCGTGATCAATGGAAAAGGTTTAAATCTATTCCCAATATTCTTTATTGTGATGGGAATGATTGGGCAATCTATCGTAATGGAAAACTAATTAACAAAATTGTTTGTCTTTCTGGTGATTTGGTATCTAAAGGTAAAAAAACTGTTAGCTTGAATGAAGCATATGCCATAGAGCGTTTGTTACGTGAGTTTTTTTCCTGGCAACCCATTATTCCAACAAATCAAAAAGGAAAAATCGACCTCAAAGGATTAGCTGAATTACTTGCACCACTATGCCGAATGCTACGGGATGACGTGAAAGATGCAATTAAAAATCCATTATCCCCTTTAGTACAACTAGCTAAGAATTGGAGACAATTATTATTTCCTGATGCCACGGATGCACAGTTTGCTGATGCGTATGCACAAACAGTTACTTTTGCATTATTATTGGGGCGTAGTGAAGGTGCAGACCCACTAACATTAGAAAAGGCTGAAAAATCTCTTGCATCTGATCACAGTCTTCTTTCTCGAGCTCTTATAATTTTAACTGATCAAAATGCGAGAGTTGAAATTTCCGCTTCTCTTGACTTGCTTTTGCGAGTTATAACTGTTGTACCAATTGCTGCACTCACAGGACCTGAGGACCCTTGGCTATATTTTTATGAGGATTTCCTGACCGTTTACGATCCCAAATTGCGGAAATCTGTTGGCGCATATTATACACCAGTTGAAGTAGTCCACGCTCAAGTGCGTTTAATAGATGACTTACTTGTTAATAAACTGGGAAAATCTTTTGGGTTTGCTGATCCAAGTGTTATTACTATCGATCCCGCTGTAGGTACGGGCACTTATCTGTTGGGAGTTATTGAACATGCACTTAGCAAGATAGAAGTGGAACAAGGCGTTGGTGCTGTTCCAGGGCAAGCCACTAATCTTGCAGCTAATCTATATGGCTTCGAAATAATGGTTGGACCATATTCTGTAACTGAATTACGACTGAGTCGTGCTCTTCGTGATCGTGGTGCAACATTACCAGCAGATGGAACTCACATATATCTGACCGACACACTAGAGAGCCCTTACACTGAACCGCCAGAACTACCTCTTTTTCTTAAACCAATATCTGAGCAACATGCAAAAGCTTTAGAGGTTAAGAGCAATGTTCCGGTTATTGTGTGCCTTGGAAATCCACCTTATTTACGGCATGAAGCTGTTACCGATGATAATAAAGCTCGTTATGGTGGATGGGTGCGTTGGGGTGATGATGGTGAGGGGCGAACTGCTATTTTTCGCAAAATTCTGGATCCAGTTATTCTTGCTGGGCATGGAGGGGATGTAAAAAACATTTATAACTTGTATGCATATTTCTGGTCCTGGGCTCTCTGGAAGGTTTTTGAGCACACAACTGCTTCAGAACCGGGAATAGTTAGTTTTATTAGTGCATCAAGTTATATTGATGGTGACGCTTTTTGTGGTTTACGTGAGCACATGAGACGATTGTGTGATGAAATCTGGTTGATTGATTTAGGTGGAGAAGGTCGTGGAACTCGTAAAAGCGATAATGTCTTTGCAATTCAAACACCTGTAGCAATTGCAGTAGCAGTTCGTTATGGTAAACAGAAATCGAAAATACCTGCCAAAGTAAACTATGCTCGAATTGATGGCAATCGTAAAGCTAAACTGGCTAAACTTGATTCAATTTTAGAATTCTCTGCTTTAAATTGGGAGGTTTGTCCTGAGGAATGGCAGGCACCATTTCGTCCTGCAGGTAAAGGTGATTATTTTAACTGGCCTTTATTTACTGATCTAATGCCATGGCAGCATTCTGGCGTTCAATTAAAGAGAACTTGGCCTATTGCTCCAGACAGGGAAACTTTGATGCATAGATGGACCGGATTGCTTCAATCTTCTGATAGATCAAAAGCCTTTCGTGAAACAGATGATCGTAAAATCGATAGGACCTACCATGCAATTATGATGACTCAATTTGCTCCAAAACCCATTGCACAATTACAGCAGAATACACCTATGCAAGCTGCAATCCGTTATGCGTACAGATCATTTGACCGCCAATATGTTATAGCTGATGGTAGGCTCATGTCGCGTCCTCGACCAATCCTCTGGCATGTAAATAGTGAAAAACAACTGTATTTATCAAGTCTTTTTTCTCATCCACTGGGTAGTGGTCCAAGTTTAACATCATCTGCATTTATACCTGATTTAGATCATTTTCGTGGATCATATGGTGCAAAAGCGGTCATTCCTCTTTATCGTGATGCAGATGCAACCAAACCCAATATATTATCAGGTCTTATCGATTTACTAAATAAAACCTATAAACGAAAGATAACACCGGAGGATTTTCTTTCTTATGTTTATGGTGTATTAGCTCAACCATCTTTCACTGGTCGTTTTAAAAAGGAATTAGTGACTCAGGAATTGCGTGTACCCATCACAAAGAATGCATCATTATTCTGCAAAGTGTGTGATATTGGTTCTCGCTTGCTTTGGCTCCATACCTATGCTGAGCGCTTCATTCCGAAGGGGAAAAGAAGAGGGGTAATTCCACGGGGAACAGCTAAATGCGTAAAGGCTATTCTAAGTGTTCCTGAGGAGTATCCTGAATCGTATGAATACAACGATACTACACAAACACTTCATGTAGGAAAAGGTGAGTTCAAACCTGTTACACCTGATATCTTTGGTTTTGAAGTTTCGGGATTGAAAGTAGTCCAGTCATGGTTAAAATATCGTATGAAAAAGGGTACTGGTAAAAAATCATCTCCTCTTGATGATATTCGTCCCATGGTTTGGTCCAGCCAGTTTACAACTGAGTTTCTTGAGTTGTTATGGGTCTTAGAATCTACAATCAAGGGCTATCCTGAACAGACCAAATTACTGAAGCAGGTTATTAATAGCAACTGTTTTTTAAAAGACGATCTTCCAGATGTTATTGAAGAAATGCGCAAACCTGTAAAACAACAACTTTCGGGTGATCTATTTTCTCCCCCCCCAACTAAATCTAATGAGACTTAATGACGCTTTGTGGATGGATAACCACATGGAATTGTGTCAAATTCCACACATTCAGGCGGAAATCAAGAGTTTCCATATTTAAACGTTGATTTGTCACCGTGGCTGTCACGTCGGCGCCAGGTCCCAATTTGATATCGATTTCGCATGGGTTTCTGCTGGCGCTCTATCAGGATTACGTATCACTCTGCACAAGTTTGTATTTCAGCGTTTGTTCGCTTTAGAAATCATTCATATAAGGTGAGAATGTTCCGGTCATATGCTATAATTTAATGGTAGATATAACCATTACCTCAGGGAAATCATGATGGATTACTCCTGCGATAACAGAGACTCATTTAACACTGATACAATTTTCAATACTGTTAACAGTGGTGATGATATTAATCCGAATATATTCCCCGATCTCTGCGGTGATGGGATAGTCGTTGTCTGGGAGGCTGACGGATTCAGTCCGTCTGGAAAGCTCGTTTGTCGAAAAGGTTAAGGTATCGGTATATTTAACAAATCAAATGTATAATCTCCTAAAGATGTAACATTCGGCGCTGTCCGCTTCATCGGGAAATCGATTCCCGAACTGCTTATTTAACAGGAACAACCCACGATAGAGTATCAATCGAAGGCCTTGCTTGCAGGGCGTTTGTTTTAAAATCCACAAGTTTGGAATTGTTTGTTTTATAGAAACTACTTCTCAGAATGGGTATTTTCATCAGGACTCCGCCACAAACCATGGAGAAGTAATATTCCTCGTATATCATGTTGCCTTCTCTCGATCGTTGAGTTCTGTCTATGCAGTTTGTGAGTCCCGGCAGGCTTGATGGCATAACTTTTTCATCCTGGTAAGCATATTCCGGGATGAATGAATTAAGTTTCATGCCTGTTTGGGATGTCGATTTATGCATTTTCAGTGACTTGAGAATGGCCTCAAGGCGGTAGAGGTTTTCCAGATCAGCGTATTCGGGAATCTCCTTGGCGAGTTCGGGGAATTTCGTTGTGAAAGAGCGTGCGAACTCGATTGCCAGCGGATCATCAGTGTCAACATCGTAAAGCTGGCCCTCAGACGTTGCGTTTTGTTTTTCGGTCAGGAGAACGATGGGGCAATCACGTAGCCAGACGATATTATCTCCTACCACAAATGAAGGGCCGATTTCATCGACACTGAACCAGAAACGCGACATGCCGCCAACAGATGAGGGTGAACGGGCACCCGGTTGGGGGCTGTTAATTTGATTCATGCACATTTCCAGATACGATGTCACGCCCGGATGCGTTATATGTCCCTGAGACATTTTCTTCATGTGATAATCAGCATCAATCATGATGTGAGCATATCTGGAGTTTTCCGGAACACCGTCAACAACAACCTGTTGAGGTCCCATATTTGTTTGAAGCTTTCCATATATTCTCTTCATTTCATCTTTGGAATTAGCTGATCCGACACTTCTAAACAAACTATCAAGAATTTCAACATCACTCGGACGCGGATCGAGTGAGCAATACGCATATTGGAAGACACTACTTCTCTTTCGTAGATTTAATACAAGGTCATCCAGCCGAAGGGATGGCCTTTCCTCAGATCGCTGCCCTACAAGGATAATATCATTCGCGTCAGGATCGATAATAAAGCCTTCCAGATACCCGATTCCATGCAGGTTCTTCATGACGTCGGTTAAAGGTGAATTGTCTGAAATGGCATTATTAACTTCGTTGGAAAGCGATCGCATTGAGAGGCAGACTCGCTGCGTATTATCGGCAAGAGAAAACACCGATTCCGCCAGATCAATAATCCGTAGCCGGCTTTCATCGGGTATGGATGCGCTGCATGAGGTCGAGAGGCATAAGAATGAAAACAGACAGATTGTAACTAACCATTTTACGGCACGTTTGCTCATCATCATAAAACCCTCCTTATCCAGAGAAAATATGATTAATATTGCTCTTTTGCAATTTCGCAGTTTTGATAACAGTTGATATTATTTCACATCTTCGAATAATTGGCAAATGTATTTGTCGAAGAAGCGTTTTACGCTGGCTTTCCTGTGCCATATAGGGAATGGATTGGAGGCAGGCGAAGTTGTGTAAGGTGGTGGGTGTGATCGGTGATGGGTAAGGGCGATGAACGCTTTAATGCAAAAGACATTTGAATAGCAAACACAATTGTGATAACCTAAATTGGACTGAAGATAGAAGTTTTAGCTCTGATCGGTTTTTTGTGGCGTTTTAATGCAAAATTTAATATCGCAAGGTAAATTTAAACTTCGATTATAAATTATCACAAGCTTGACTATGGCAAATGCTGAACAAATAAAATCATTAATTCGTTCACATTTTGATGATGATGAAGAGAGGTTTTTTACGATTGCGCTTCAGGTGGCTGCTCATGAAGCTCAAAAAGGTCATGGCGCATTAGCTCATGAGATTCGTAAAATTATAGATAAAAAAAGACAAGAAAAAAAAATTGTCGAAGTACGTTTTCCAAATGAATTAGCGGGACTTGTCCTTCCTGAGCAATCAGATGTATCCAAATCAAGACTAGTAATCCCCACCATACTCAAAGACCGTATAAATCGAATCATTCATGAGTACAGACAGCAGGAAAAGTTGAAAAGCCATGGTTTAAAACATAGAAGAAAGATCATGCTGATCGGACCACCGGGAACGGGGAAAACGATGACAGCAAAGGTATTGGCACATGAGCTTCGACTAAATCTGCTCACTATTCAAGTTGACAAATTAGTAACAAAATTTATGGGAGAAACCAGCGCAAAATTACGTCAGATTTTTGATCTAATACAACATGAGAGTGGTGTATATTTATTTGATGAGTTTGATGCAATTGGAGGGGAAAGGTCACTTGATAACGATGTAGGTGAGATGCGACGAGTACTAAATGCTTTTCTACAATTCATTGAGCATGATTATTCCGATAGTATAATTATTACAGCTTCAAACAACCCGAAGCTTCTGGATCGCGCATTGTTCAGGCGTTTTGATGACATACTCTATTATGAACTACCTTCAAATGAAGAGAGAAAGCATCTTATTGAAAACTTGCTTGGTACTTTTCTTGCAACCAAATTTAATTGGAAAACTGTAATGTTAGATAGCAAAGGTTTAAGTCATGCAGAAATTGACCAAGCTTGTTTGGATGCTATAAAAGTAACTATATTGAACGAAAAAACAAAAGTCAATACATCATTATTACTCAAAATGCTTAAAGAAAGACAAAAAGCACTTGTTGGTTATAAAAAATAAAACAACATGACGAGAGAACGATATAAGCATATTCTTTTGGACGGACCAACTCAAACTTTAGGATTCACAAACCCAATAGGTGGTGGAAGTTCTTCAGATCCCCCACCTAGAAACCGAAGAGAACATAGTGCTTATCTTAAGCAACGCTTTGAAGAGACATGGAGCAGGGTTAAAGACCAGCAGGCAGTTGTCCACACGGAGCGACAAGGGGCATATATTGAATTTGTAAGCGAGCCTGGTTTCGATCTTGCATTAAAAAGTTTAGAATTCATCAAATCCAACATTCGACTTAGAAACGTGCGAACCGAGGGGGAAGAAGAATCGCAACGAACATTGGCTACTGTTTATGTACCCAATGAAAAGCGTGCATTATTCCTTCGAAAAATTGAGAAATATGCCACTGAGATCGATAAACGAAGTAACAAACCTAAAAATCTCAAATTAATCAATAGCATCTCGGATATTCGGCTTGCTGTTCTGGAATCATTTTGGCGCGAAGACGAACAAATTTTGATTCCACAGGAAACTCTTGAATGGGTCGAAGTGTGGCTTTCTAGTGATCTTTATGAAGTAATTATTCGCTTTGAAACTTTGTTAAATTCTATGGGGATAGTATTTGAAGAAGGCTATTTACAATTTCCTGAAAGATCAGTGAAACTGATCTATGCTAATCGCGAGCAATTGGAAAAATTGATCCTGCATTCAGACGATGTCGCAGAAATGAGGGTTGCAAAGGAAGTTGCCTCTTTTTTCATCGAACAAGAGAATAGGGATCAAATTGAACAGGTTCGGACTCTTCTGGCTCGCACAAGTTTTATCGAGAGTGCTGAAATATGTATCTGTATCCTTGACACAGGTATTAATAATGGTCATTTGTTAATCCAACCAGTTTTGGATGATAGTGATCTTCACACAGTTCGACAAGAATGGGGCATTGATGATCATGAAGGACACGGCACCCTAATGGCGGGAATTGCCACATACGGTGATTTATTGAATTTGTTAAATAGCAATGAACAAATTCAGGTAGTTCATCGACTGGAATCGGTGAAAATACTGCCCCCACATGGGAGTAATCCAAAAAAACTCTGGGGTCATATCACGGCCCAAGGTATAAGTCTTGCAGAAATTCAGTCACAACGAAAACGAATAATATGCCTTGCAATTACTAGCACTGATAACCGAAACCGTGGTCGTCCTTCCTCGTGGTCGGGTGCATTGGATAGATTAACATCAGGATATTTGGATGATGCGAAAAGGCTTATTATTGTCAGTGCTGGAAATGTTGATAATCCTGACAATTGGCGTCATTATCCAGATGACAACCTCACAAATGAAATCCATGACCCTGGTCAGGCTTGGAATGCGTTAACAGTGGGTGCATTTACGGAAAAGATAGATATACTTGACTCAACATTTTCCGGTTTTACTCCTGTTGCCCAATCTGGGGGTCTATCACCATATAGTACAACCTCTACAAGTTGGCTTCCGGGCAAATGGCCCATCAAACCTGAAATTGTTGTCGAAGGTGGAAATGTAGCACGTGGACCCAATAATTCAATGCTTGATCCAGAAGATTTAAGCTTGCTATCCACATACTATAAACCTCATGAAGCACAGTTCGCACCTTTCGGTCAAACGAGTGCTGCATCAGCGCAAGCAGCTTGGATGGCAGCACAAATTCAAGCACAATATCCCAATTATTGGCCAGAAACAATTCGTGCATTATTGGTGCATTCTGCGGAATGGCCTGAAGAAATAATCAGGCAGTTTAACATTAATCCAGAAAGAAAAACCGGTTCAAACTCAATAAGGACATTACTTAGTATCTGCGGTTATGGAGTTCCAAATCTTGATAATGCATTATATTGTGCGTCTAACTCACTTACATTGATTGCACAAAATACATTACAGCCATTTGATAAGCGAGGTTACGATTATATTACACGTGACATGCACCTTTTTAATTTGCCTTGGCCATCGTCAGTTCTAGAAGACCTTGGTGAAATTCCTGTTAGAATGAAAGTAACTCTTTCTTATTTTGTTGAACCGAGCCCTGGTGATGTTGGATCGGTAAGCAGATACCGATATGCATCACATGCTCTTCGTTTTGACGTAAATGGTCCTGGCGAAATTGAATCTGAATTTGTACAACGAGTCAATAAGCAAGCTCGAGATGATGGTGAATATATGGGAACAGAAGGTTCAGGACAATATTGGAAGATTGGACAATCGCGAAATGTTGGCTCTATTCATTCAGATATTTGGGAGGGGCGTGCAGTTGATCTATCTAGGTCTAATTTAATTGCAGTCTATCCAGCAGGTGGATGGTGGAAAGAAAGACACCATTTAAACAGATGGAATCGAGAAGCACGTTATTCACTTGTTGTTTCAATAATGACATCGGAACAAGAAGTTGACATTTATACTCCTGTTGCTGTTCTGGTTGGGGTGCCTATACCAATTGACATCTCAACTTAATTGAATCCCCCCCTCCCCTCCCCAAAGCGACTTAATGGCGCTTTGTGGTTGGATAGCCACATGGAATTGTGTCAAATTCCACACATTCAAGCGGAAATCGAGAGTTCCCATATTTAAAAGTTGATTTTCTTCGGGAGGGGTCATCGGCAATCGTGGATGATTAAAGGATTCCCTGAAATATCCGCTAAAATATATAAATCAGTGATTTTTTGGCATGAAGGTTGTATCTCTATATATTAGCTTTAATTAGCTGGAGTTGATGGCGACTAACTGGAACGAAAATTGCATGGTTCTAATGAGAATCAGGACATAAGTTCCAGACGAGGATACCGGGGTTAAATATCCTCTTAAAGGTTGGACAAAAGGATGAGAGACAGAAAGCGAGACATAGGTATTCACTTTATAGGCATCGGCGGAATCGGAATGAGCGGTATCGCTCGTATCGCCGCCCAATTGGAATATCCAGTTACCGGAAGCGACCTTAATTCATCGCAGATAGTCAGCGAGCTGGCATCGCTGGGATGCGAGATTCATCGCGGCCATGCGCCGTCGAATATCGGCAATCCCGATCTGGTTGTCGTTTCAAGCGCGATTGGCGAGGATAATCCGGAACTTATAAAAGCCAGGAAGATGAATATTCCTGTTATTTCACGCGCGAAGATGCTTGGAATTCTGATGAATTCGAGCAGGGGAATCGCGATTGCGGGTACGCACGGCAAAACCACCGCAACCGCGATGGTTTCAACTGTGCTGGAAACTGGCGGGCTTGATCCGACTGTTGTGGTGGGCGGATATACGCATGAATTCGGAGGCAACGCCAAACTCGGCACAGGCGATTTCTTTGTCGCTGAGGCTGACGAGTCCGATGGCAGTTTGCTTGAACTTAATCCTGAAATAGCGGTGATAAACAACATAGACAACGACCACATCGATTTCTACGGCTCGGTTGCGAAACTACACCAGACATTCCGTGAGTTTATACGTAAAGTTCCGACAAACGGAATGGTCGCGATTTCGATTGATGACCCGATTTTGATTGGAATGAAAAAATCCTTCTCAAGAAACTGTGTGACATACGGAATCGAAAACGATGCTGACCTGAAGGCGATGGGAATTTATCAGGATGATTTCAGCATTTCGTTCGAGGTTCTGTATCGAGGCAAGATGCTTGGCGAGGTTAAGCTGAACAAGCCGGGATTATTTAATGTATATAACGCACTCGCGGCGATTTCGATTGGGCTTCATGTCGGGATGCCGTTCGCGGCGGTCAGGAAGGGATTGGCGAAATTC
>CBDURE010000004.1:0-56169 GCA_965369605.1 uncultured bacterium | reverse complement strand
TTCACCGGGGCTTTGCGTGAGATAGCCATCTGTTTTCCCGGCAAAGGGATGCCGGGCTACAATATGTTTTAACCTACTAACCTGCTAACTTACTAACTTTCTAACCTGCTAACTTTCTAACCTATTAACCGTTCTATCCAAAAAGAGAGTAAGTATCCCCAAGGCTATTATCCCAATCCCTGAGACAGCGATTATCTCTGATATTTTAAATTTGTCTATCAGTATGTAACCTGAAATGAAAACTCCAGCTATGCTTCCAATGGTCGAGAAAGCGTAAATCAAACCGCTGATACGTCCAACGTGAGACAGTTTTGTGGATGCCAGCCTAATCATATATGGAGAAAGAATCGCTAGCACAAAACATGGCAGAAGAAAGAAGATCGCGCTTCCAATTGCAGGATCGAGTTTCTGCCAGATTAGCGGGATTGTCTTTTCGGTTGGGTGTCGCATGATAATCAGGTCAATTAATATTTGTGCGAAAGACGGAATAAACGATGTATATATGCCAATGGGAATGAGCAGCCATGCCAGGAACGAAGCTTTCTTGAATCTATCCGCCAGTGTGCCGCCGACAAAATAACCTAGAGCAAGCGCAATTAGAATCACGCCTATCTGACTTATCCAGACATAAAACGAGCTTCCGAAATCTTTCGCCAGGAATCTGGCGCCGATAATTTCGAGAACCATTATGATGAACCCGCCGAGAAACACAAGCAGTACTGCCGGGATGTTTCGCATGAGTTCAAGTTTAGGTTAAATCCACTGGAGAATAAAGAAAAAAATACGGGAGCCTATATGGCTCCCGGTAGCGAGAGGTTTATACGCATTTATTTACTGGGAGAATTTCCAGCACGGCTGATGGAATATTGTTATGACATCACCGCTTCGAGTGTCGATTTTAAGTATCCTGGAATTTCCGCTGTCGTTTATATAAACATTCTCATCCAGATCAACCGCGACATCTGTCGGTCGTTTTAGCTTTGTGTTCGCGAGTTTCGGACCAAGTTCGCCAAGTTCTGTACCGATTCCCTTATCGATGACAATTATCTTGTTGTCGCTTGGCCGTGCGACATAGAGCCGCCCTGAACTGTCACATGCAATCCCTTTTGTTATATGCTGCCAATCCTTTCTCGCTTTGCCTGTCGTAACAATATCCTTACGGAAGATTTTCCGTCCCTCTCCGTTAAGTGTTAGTAAAACCTCAATGTTATAAAGATGCAGATATCCTTCCTCATCGTAGATTATTGAGAATGGATTAACGTCTGAGTTGTAGTTCATAACCTCATCAAGATAAATCTCACGCTGAAGTTTGCCATCCGGCTCAAAAATGGAAAGCCTCATAGCGTTGTTTTCGGTTACGAAAATACATCCGAAATAATCCTGAGTGAATGAATGCACCTTGAAGAATCTTGTTCCCAGAGGAGCCATTGTCTTGAAAGAGCCATCGCGGTCCATCTGAATCATATCGCCGGTCGCGTTGTCAACAAGCGTAACTCCTTCGCCATAGCCTGAACTCATCAGGATGTCTTCATTTTCCTGTCTCTTTGGCTCTCTTCTTGCGGCCAGATTAAGGCTTTTTCCCCAAAGGAAATTGCCCATCAAATCAAGGGCGATAATCTTACGCCCATGCGATTCAGTAATAAATACTATTCCTTCTGTGCCAATTGTAATCTCGTTGAAATGAACCGGACGAAATATGCGCTTTGTGACATTATTATAAATATCCTGAAGAAGTTGGAAATCATAATGGTAAGCGAAATGATTGTAGGTTTGGTTAGCAACCATGCAGTTGAAATATCGCCTGTCAGCATCAAGGCTTGTCACAGCCTGCCTGACCAGATTCCTGCATGCTATAACCTCGCCTCTTTGCAAATTGAAGAATCCAGCGAGTGCGAATGCTTTCCAGTTTTCAGGTTTTAGTTCACCGTTTCGAATAATCGGAACGAGTACATCAAGGCCGTCATCATAACGACCCATCTCTTTGCACTGCTGCGCATAATCGATTGATCCTTCCACCCCTTTCAGAGGTTTCGGCGGAAGGTC
The DNA here is from genome assembly GCA_965369605.1 of uncultured bacterium. GTDB lineage: Bacteria > JAJVIF01 > JAJVIF01 > JAGGVT01 > JAGGVT01 > JAGGVT01. Next base: position 54,126 of record CBDURE010000004.1, on the reverse strand, counting down.
TCGTATTAGTTCACGAGTTCTGGATTTGCTTTTGCTTCTACGTTGTATCTGTGTCGCGTTTTTCAAATCACAGTTCCTTTAACGAAAATGAATCAATCAAATAACTCTTCGGACGACATAGATTATTCATGTCCGTATATATCGTCTGAAAAATGGATGCGGAATTTATTTAACGCCCTTAATAATTGCCAAATATTATTCCGGTCATGCTGATTTAATGCGCCTTTAGGAATACCTGTCTGATTAAAACTGACTTTAGAGATGTAAATATGGGAGATATTGATATGAACTCGATGGAAGCGTGAAAATGCGGGAAAAAACCCGGCGATAGCTCGCCGGGAGGTTATTTCTTCATTAATTGAGTTTTTAGTCAGGTAATGCTTATTTCAGGCAATGTTCACGATAAATATCCAGGAAAAGGTCAACATTTTTGGGTTCGAAATTTACATCCAGAATCCTGTCCTTCAATTCATCCTGAGCAAGGCAAAACTCCTTCGGAGTTCCTTTAATTGCAAGAATCGGGCAACTGGTGGAAGCTAGTGAATGAGATGTGTATGTTTCATAGGATTTCATTAATATATCGTGTTCAATGGTTTCAGGCTCGTCAACACCGTTTAGCTGTGAGATTCTGAAAGGCTTTTTTTTCTTGCCTTTGGAAAGCGATTTTACTTCAGCGCAAAACTCAGGTGAGTAAAATCCCTTAGAACCGCATAGTTTATCGATACCGGAAAGCGCAAATGTTGAAATGTGCACAACCCAGAATCCATGAGATTTCATCTCGTTCATAACATGTTTCCTATGGTCAGGCCTGTTTGGGCCGTTTCCGATAGTGATACTTGCCGCTGCTATTAGGAATTTCCAGAATTTTGTATGCGAAAATTGAGGGTTATAGCAAATCGCGGGACCCTTGCTTTTAAAACACCATCTGCTTTCCGCCCATTCTGGGCTGCGAATGTGCGATTCCTCAACCATAATGAGTTTCGGCTCTTCAGGACGATTACGGAATCTCAGCTGCTCCAGGCTGGAAATATGCCTTAAAGGCTCCGGGGCTAATCCGGGGTAGTGGTCATAAATCCTGCTTGCCCATATCTTTAAGACTTCTGAATAGGCTAAATTAAGGCGTTCTGAATCATATTCGAATGATGTTGCGATTTTTCAATCACCTCAATTTGCTGCACATTAAAAAAATCAAAAAAATATTGCCGCACCTTACTAATTAAGGTAATCCATAAAATGGATTTGCGCGGCTAAAATGCTATCGGATTTTACCATAAATCCGACAGTGATGTCAGGTCGATTATCCTGATGACGTAGCGCCTTTTCTATATTCAAGCACTCTGGACATGTAAAGGCATTTACGCATCATCCAATTTTTGTTGATTTCAATCTCCCGGTCGAACATGGCAGTGAATTCCTGGAGCATTTCTTCAGAATATCCTCTGTTTTTCAATTCAGTCAATGCCTTATGTCTTTCGACCAGAATTTCATCATTTACGAATCGTTTTGTTTCCTCAGCATATCCCAGGCTGTCCTTTTTTTTTCGTCGTCGATAGTGCATCAAATATTCAATGCCCTCGTTAATCACGTTAGAAATCTTGCTGTCGATGATTGTCAATCCGACTTTCTTAACCTGATCGTGTTGCGCTGATTTGGTTCGTTGATTCTCCGTAACGACTATCTGTGATTCATCTTGTTTTTTTGTTACCGGATTGGCAATCGTGTCGCTTTCATCATCAAATCCAAGTGAGCGATAATACGCTTCCTTAGATGAAGTTGTTTTAACAGTTTCGTCATGAAAACCAAAATCAGAATAATCATTACTAACCATGTCAGTATGCAGTTCCGTGGTTACTTCATTATTACCTGAGTTGTCAGGTTCATCAGAACTGATAACCTTTTCTCCATGTTGGTCAACTTTTCCCGCAAGTTTGCGCTTTCCCTTAATATAATCCGTAACAACTGCTTTCTCCGTTTCAATTTTAAGTTTTATCCTGCTCAGATTAACGCCTTTGTTTCCGGAAAGAACCCTGACTTTGGTTATAAGCTTATCCAGTTGTCCTTTGGCTTTAACGAGTTCCTCCTTTGTAATTTCACATTCACCATCCTCAGCAGCTTTAACAGAAGCGAGAATTCGCCTCATCATGGTACGCAGATCACGTTCGTAACCGGTTTTCTTCTGAACTGATCTTTCCTTCAGTTTTACTTTTCGTTCATGCTGGACATCATCAAATTTCTTTGAACGCGCGTAACTCTTTTTTTCTTTTTTTGCCATTCCAGTACATTTATCCGATTTTGAATCTGAAATCACACATCTAATCCCTTTACTAAAGCACTCTCTTTAAGGTGCTTGTACTATAAGTATATCAGTTATTTCCGTTATCATCAAATATTACCGGTCTATTCAAGCATTTCATTATTTTAGATGCGAGAATAGCGATTTTTTGTAAGGATGATTTAATATTGTTGGGAAATCAGGCAAAACAACAGTCATTAGAGACTTGCACTAGATATCCGATAACAGTTGATTCTGCTTCAGGCTAGCTTATTTTACTGCCGGTAGCTGCGTCATCTTCGACCGTTAAAAGGAACAAATCATCCCCGCTAGTCGCGGCAAGAAGCATTCCGTTAGAATCGACGCCTCTTAGTTTAATTGGCGCGAGATTAGCCACAACGACAATCTTCCTGCCAACTAAATCCTCTGCTTCGTAATGCTGAGCGATACCGGCAACAATCTGGCGTTTCTCGAAACCGAGGTCAATTTGAATCTTCATAAGCTTGTCGGTTCCATCGACTTTTTCCGCTTCAATGATTTGCGCAATCCTGAAATCGATTTTCGCAAAGTCATCATATTGAATGACCGGTTTCACTTCATCTTTAGGCGTCATTCCTTTTTCCTTTTTCTTGTCTTTTTTGGCAACTTTCGCTTTTTTAGATTCATAAGCTTTCAAATATTCTTCCATGTCAATTCGCGGCACAACAGGTTTTGGAGGCAGAGTTTTTGTTCCGGGAGCTAAAAGATCGTCTCCAAATCTAACAGCGTTTTCAAGCAGCTCAGATTCAACATCCCGCTCAATCCCTAGCTGCTGGTAAATATTCCGGCTGATTCCGGGGATGAATGATGAAACCATCAGCGCGGATGATCTTATCGCCTGCAGCAAATAGTAAAAGACGGAATCGAGAATATCGTTTTTCTCCTCTTTTGCGAGGTTCCACGGCTTGAGTTCATCGATATATTTGTTTAACAGCTTAATCAGATCCCAGATATCGATTAATGCTTCTTTCAATCTGAATCTGAGGAGATTACAAATGACTCCGAAGTAACTTTTAAAAGTCTGTTGGATAAGGCGTTCAATCCATAATGCATATTTTTCATCAACGCCATCAGCTATCTCAATTGAAAGATTTACATTTGGAATGTTGTTTTCATCGAATTCAATCAGGACATTAGGCGGCAGCCTTAGGCAATCGAATCCTTTGTCACCTTTGGCAGCAGCTTTAAAATGCTCCTCAAGCTGATTGTATGTAACAAGCGGAACATCAACTTTGACAGCATCCGGCTCGGGGATTACTCCATCGCGATACTTTCCAAGCATTGAAAGCGACCTGTGCAGGAGGTTTCCCAGGTCATTAGCCAAATCGGAATTTGTTCGTTGAATTATTGCTTCAAGTGAGATGCTGCCATCGAGTCCGAAAGTAATTTCTCTTAAAAGGAAATATCGGATTGCATCCAGCCCAAAGTCCTCAATAAGGGGAACGGGGTCAACAATATTTCCCTTCGATTTGGACATTTTCTCGCCCTTTTCAATCCAGAATCCGGTAGCGAAAGAGCCGGCGCTAATTTGGGATTTATCCCACCCCATTGCAAGCTGCATCGCGGGATAGATAACAGTATGGAACCAGAGAATATCCTTCCCAATAATATGTACTGTATTAGGCCATAGTTTTTCAAAGAAACCGTCAGGGAGTTTTTCATCGCCAAAGATACCCGCAGCGGTGGCGTATCCAAGAAGAGCATCGAACCATACATAGCAGACATGGCCTTTTTCTATTTCATCCAGAGGGACGCCCCAGTCGAGGCTTGTTCTCGTGATTGACAAATCCCGCAACCCCTCGTTCTTCAAACGGCTCATTATCTCGTTGTAACGGCTTTCGGGCTGCATTCTCCATGGTTCTTTCTCATACAAATCGATGAGAATCTGAGTGTAATTCGATAATCGGAACTTGTATGTATCCTCTTTCTGCCATTCGACCTCTCTTCCACATTCCGGGCAGATTTTCTCATCCGTTACTTCTTCATCTGTAAGGAATGTTTCACACGGAGTGCAATACCAGCCCTCATAGGTGTCCTTGTATATTTCACCGTTGTCGAATATTGTCTTTATAACGTTTTGAACATCGCTGTAGTGTTTTTTCTCAGTTGTGCGGACAAAACGGTCATGGGTGATTTCAAGTTTATCCCACAGTTTTTTTGTGTAATCCACTATCTCATTAGCTCGGTCGATTGGCTGCTTGCCCACCTCTTCCGCCGCTCGTTTGATTTTCTGCCCATGCTCATCTGAGCCGGTAATGAAATAAACATCTTCACCAAGAGAGCGATGAAATCTCGCAATTGCATCAACCGCAATCGTGCAGTAGGCATGGCCTATATGCGGTATGTCGTTCGCATAGTAAAGTGGAGTTGTTATTCCAAAGTATTTTTTATCACTCATTATACGTACCTCAGTTACTAAGTTAGCAGGTAAAAAAGTTAGTAAGTTAGCAGGTAAAAAAGTTAGTAAGTTAGCAGGTTAGCAGGTTAGTAAGTTAAAAAGAGTAAAGAATTTGCTTTCTTTTCTAAGATTAGTTATATCGAACCTTAAAACCTACTAACTTACCAACCTGCTAACTTATCAACCGACTAACCTTCTAACTTACTAACCTTCTAACTTATCAACCTACTAACCTTCTAACTTGCTAACCTGCTAACTTACTAACCTTCTAACTTGCTAACCTACTAACCTGCTAACTTACTAACCTTCTAACTTGCTAACCTTCTAACTTGCTTACCTATAAAACTATCATTTCCTTTGGTGATTTTGTGAGGGATATCGCACCATCTTCTGTAATGTGCATCATGTCCTCTATTCTGACTCCACCTTCGCCTTCCACATATATGCCGGGTTCATTAGTAACAACCTGCCCTACTTTGAGCAGGTCAGTTTTCATTCTTTGCGACAGAACTGGAAGTTCATGCACATCAATTCCCACACCATGTCCAAGGCCGTGCTCATATCTGGCCTGCCCTTTTGACTCGCCCATAAGATCAGCGTTTTTCCACCTTGAGGAATATATATAATCACGGCTTATTTTGTCAACATCGGCTACTTTTGTTCCGGGGGATGACATTTCATATACCATAAGATGCGCTTCAAGCACCCGATTGTATATCATTTCCATTTTAGCTGATGGTTTCCCGAAGAAAATCATTCGTGTCATATCGGAGCAGTATCCGTTGAGCCTGCATCCATAATCAAAAAGAAGAGGTTCGCCTTTTTTCACTTTCCTGCCGGACGGAACAGCGTGTGGCAGCGCGGAGTTGGGTCCGGATGCCACAATCGCGTCAAAACTATCTTCCTTCGCTCCAGCTTCTCTTTGAAAGACCTCAATCATCCACGCGATTTCCTTTTCAGTCATTCCCGTTTTTACTTTATTCATCAGCATTTTAAAGCAATTGTCAGTTATATTCTGGGCAGCTTGTATGTTCTTAATCTCATCAGGACACTTAATCGACCGTAGAAGCATTACGATTCTTTCAGTTGGTACCAGCTTAACGCCTTTCGTCAATTTCCTCATTGCTTTGAGGGACGAGACAGTCATTGTGTCGGATTCAAACGCAATGCGCTTTCCAACAAGTTTTTTCCTTTTCATGAATTCAGCATAGGGGGATGAGTATCCTGTTTTTAGAAGTGTGAAATCAGGACACTGCTGTTTCACCTGAATATAGTAACGTGAATCCGTGGCAATGAAAGCGCTTCTGGAATCAATGTACAAAACGCCAGCTGACCCTGTGAAGCCGCTCAGGTACCGTCTGTTGGATGGGTTAACAATTATTATCCCATTGAGATTCCTGTTTCCAAGTTCTTTTCTTAAAGCTTTTATTCTCGATTTGTAATCCATGTCACACTCCATATATTAGATAAGCAGGACAAACTCTACCTTAAGAACAAAAAGTGTTCAAGACGAATTTCATTCATGGTAAATTAACATCTCTTGGATTGTTTCAATCCTGATTAATGCCGATTAGGCAAAATTAGAAATTTCACACTTTTTTTTATGAAATTTGCCCTATCCTTTTGAAATAGTGATTTATCTATACTACAATGGAAGTGGTTTGTCTTGCATTGATGAACACAGGAGTGAGGTGCTGAATGGATAAGAAAGACCCGTTTGACGAATTATTAATGAATTGCCTTGATGATGGCAAAACACGGGTTTACGACAGCAAAACCGCTGAAGGCAAAACGACAGGCAATCTCGTAAACTGCAGTTACTGCAGCGAGGTTATAAATGTCAACTACAGATATTGCCCAAATTGCGGAGCCGCTACCGTAGAGAGATCAAGTGAATCCACTAATGGGTTTGTCTCAATAATCCAGCAGAAAAAAGCGTTCAAAGTATCGCTTCTGGATGTTGACCGTGACTTCAATTTGAACGGTGAGTATTTTACAAAGCTTCGAATTCGAATTGAGAACCTTACTGAAGAAAGGCTTCACCTTTCTTTAGTGTGTGTTGATTCAGTTATCATTAACGCGGCCGGGAGACAGTTTGGTCCTGTAGATAGCGAAGATATCGATATTCCAGAGATGTTCGAATCATGGTTCTATCTTTATCCGCATGCCTATCGTGAGGGTGTGATGGTATTTCCTGAAATACCTGAAAGGATTAAGAACATCTACATCTGCTGCAATCCGCAGAATACCGAAGAAGAAGAGCTTTTTATGTTTGCTGTCGAATAATAATCTCTGATTAGTTTTAAAACCAAACGCCCGTCAGGGCGTTTTTTTTTGATTGGATATTATTTTATGCTTTCATCCTGTCAAAGCCAAACATATAGTATGATTGGTTGTCCAACTTAATACAGGTGAACGCAATGCCAATTTCAGAAAATGATAAAAAGAAAAAGAACGTAATCGAAAACGATGATAGAGTCCGTTTTGGGGTCAAGATAATGAGTGACGGCATTGTGGTATTTCAGGATGTTCCAAGCGATGTCGTTGATATTCTTAAATCGCTCTACCCGGATGATCCTCAAACTAAAAAGGCAATCAACGCATCGAAGCATATCAAGGATTAAAGGGATTCCGACCATTCGCTTCGCGAATGTCGGAATGACGATTTTGGCAGGTTTTGAAACAGCTTCCTTGTATTCGCCCCTTCATATTTAACTTGTTCAAGAGCTACTAATCACTATCTAAATTGAAATCCTCTCTTAACTTATTCTGGATTTCCAATGTTATCCTCGTAATTTCGTTTTTTCCAGCATTCATCTCGTATGCGCTTTTAAGAATATCGGCTTTTAAATTGTAGAAAGATAACGCCTGATCATTTTCTCCTCGATACTCAATGATGACATCCGCAAGCTGTTCAGACCACTGGATTGATATCGATGAAAGGGCACGAATAAGGCCTGCTTCCATGTTGGGATTTGAGAGATTGAATTCCCAATTGGTATAGCTTTCAATCAACTCATCGATACACCTTGCAGAGAAACCCGGCGCGTATGGTTTAGTCGCGATTGCTACGTTAATAAGAGTTTTTGGAAATTCACCATTTGAGCTGTCAAGCGATTCAATCATTTCCCATGCTCGGTCATCATCCCATCCGGCCCACATAGCGGCAAGATTTGTATATAGATTAAAATCCTCTTCTATGCTCTCTCTTTCAGTGTTCTCAGCAAGTTCTGTTAAACGCTCAGCCAAACCGGCGTCGTTGTCAGGATGGAAATAGTGGCGATACTGCATCATTCCGATATAAACGTTAATGAATTCATTATCACCGGCAATTACACTGCCATCACCAATGTTGTTTTTAAATTGGCGCGGTTCCTCAAACAAAGTAACTTCAAGGAGTGAATCCTCCAACCCCAAGTCTGGAAGTTTGGTCTTGAAACTTCTTATTATTTTGTCAATCTTTGGCTTTGCAATCGAAATGTTATCTGGAATCACAGCGTTTGCAGTTGTAAGAAGCCTTCCAAGATAAATGTATTTATCAAACGGTGAATTAAGTTTTTCAATCCAGTCCAGCAACCAGCCAACAAAGATTTCAGTATTATTTGATTTAGGATACCGAATGCAATGTTCCACCAGTTTTTGCTGTACGGATTCAATTCTTACCGGATAATTGAATTTGCTTTTTATCCAATCGAACAGCTGGTCTCTAAACCATGATGGTAAAACAGGCTCGCTTGATTTTAGTTTAAATCTTTCAAGCGGGGGCATAATCGCGACTCTTTTGTAGTGATTCATAACATCGAAATGCTTTTTCACATACTTCTTTTTGTCTTCCTCACGCAGACAAGTGTAAGCGAATTCAAAAGGAAGGTGTTTGCTGGCTTCCTGGTTATATTCGAGTTTAACGATTTCATTAACCGCTTCCAAATATAATTGAAGCCCATGTTCGTAATCAGATTTCATCAGTCCGCCTGAAATCGCCGCTTTGCACTCTACAAGATAATACTCATCATCAATCAAGGTTTGAGCGAGCATCCATGCGGTTTCATAATCGACACTGGCAATTTCCGCAACCTGATTAAGCACATCCACAGGAGATATTTCAAATCCCTCTTCGTTAATTGAATCCATAAGAAGCTGTACGGCATCAAGCATTTTAAGCTCCATCCCGCTGAAACCAGCCAAATGAAGTAGTTTGTAGCTGATAATGCCTCCCTTAGCTCTGGCAATTGGAAATTCAATTTTGTTGATAAGATCTAAAATATGATCAATCAATTGCTTCGCAAGATCAGGATATTCGTTTTCCAGTGATCGATAAAGAAAAACAACACTACGCATGATGCTAATCGGATTTCTACCGATTAAAAAAGATTCCTCGAATATGGCACTCCAATTGCCTTCAATCAAACCAATCGTAAACTCACGGCACAAATCAGCCGGAATTTTACCGACTTCAAGCTCAAAACAGTAATCCCCGAATATCCCAAAACCTGAACCATTATCAAGATACTCCAGAAGAATTCCCTGCATCATTGCTTTGTCAACATCCTCACCGTAAATAACCAGGTGATGCATTGTTTTTTCAAGACCACGCAGTTTTTCCGCCTTTTGAGTTAACCCAATCTGTTTGATTTCATCAGTTTCATTTATTTGCGATGATTCACTTGACGAGCACGACAACGCGAATGCGATTAAAGCGAAAATGGATATGAATTTTATAAATCTCATTTATCAATCACCTTATGTTTGTTAATGAAATAAACTCAGGATTAAACTATAATCTGGTATCCGAAAAGTTTCAATCGATTATCCGGATGTATAACATGGAAGATAAGATACAAAAAAGCGCTAAAAAGGTTGACCTCTCAATGTGCAATGAGGGAGTTCACAAGCTTTTAACCGCTTTCATTTACCATGAAACGCGCAAGATTGGATTCAATCGGGTTGTGATAGGAGTCTCAGGCGGAATTGATTCAGCGTTAAGTTCATATCTCGCGGTTGATTCTCTTGGAAAGGAAAACGTTGTCGCCTATTTGATGCCCTACCGTGAGTCGTCGCGTTCCAGCATAACTGACGGCTTGGCGGTTTGTGATGCTCTTGATATCGAAAGGCACGTTATCGACATATCCACGATGATTGACTCATACTTCGAGACAATTCCAGATGCCGATAATAACAGGCGTGGAAACAAAATGGCTCGCGAAAGGATGAGTATTCTCTATGACCAGTCTGTGACACAAAACGCGCTTGTTCTTGGCACGAGTAATAAAAGCGAACTTCTCCTTGGATACTCAACTCTTTTTGGTGATATGGCAAGCGCGATAAATCCTCTTGGCGATCTGTATAAAACTCAGGTTTCCGAACTTTCAAAATACCTGTCACTTCCTGAAGCTGTTGTGAATAAAATTCCGTCCGCTGATTTATGGGAAGGCCAAACCGATGAAGCGGAACTTGGTTTTACCTACTTTGATGTGGATGAGATTTTGTATCTTTTGGTTGACAGAAGATACAGAGCGTCAGAGATTATCAAACTTGGCTATGATGAGAAATTCGTGAATCGTGTGTATGAGATGATAAAGAATTCGCAGTTTAAAAGAACCGTACCGGTAATCGCGAAATTGTCGCACCGCACAATCGGTAAGGATTTCAGGTATCTGCGAGACTGGGGCAAATAGATCACTTCTCGATTTTCAATTCACTTTCCCAGATACCCTTCAGAGCGCCCTCGCGCTCGATTTCAATTCTAACGATAGTATTCCCTTTATTATTAGAAGCGTTATTCTTTTCACTTACAATCTCAAATATCAGAACGTTACCCCTGTTTGATTCGAAAAGATTCTCAAGATATTGTTCAATTGAGTTGATGTCATCAATCGATTCGCGCCCGGGTTCTTTTTTCCATTTGCTTATATAGGCGTTCACATCAGACCCGACCACATTAGCGGATGGCATTTCTCCAGCTTCATTTCTGATAGTTATTCTGCCTTTACCATCCTCAAAAGAATCGGGCAAGAAGAATGGGATATAGACTATTTCCCTTGGAGCTCGATAGTTCACAAGATTAATCGCGGCAAGATACAGTGAATCTGATTCAAGAATATATTTCTGCGGATTGTCCTCATCCAGTTTGGGATTGCTGTAGTTGGACGTATCATCAAATGCATCCTCATGATAATCGTTAGCATGATTTTTATCATCCGCCCTGCTTTTTATCTCATCGACTGAAAGAATTTCAAATCCCTCAATTCGGGCCTCGTGCCTGTCGGGCCTGTATTCAGCGGTAACGTCAATGTATTCAAGCGTGACATAATCCATATCAGTTTCCCTTATTCGCATGAGAATCTGCTGAAGGCTATCCCGATATTTAGCGATTATGTTATTCCCTGAATATATGTCATCACGCCTGAACCATTTTGTTTCCTCGTTTATTTTTAGTTTTACAGTTGTATTTACATTCAGAGTACCGCTTGAATCGCCATCAAGGCATCGTGAAATCGATGCTGTAACAACAGCAGACGTAACTTTTGGATATTCATCCCATGATGGAATCACTTCGCTTCTCATTGTAATTCTGTCCTTGAGAGTGGAACCGATAGTGCTTACTTTCACAGGGATATAAGGTGGCACATCGCCTATAATTCCGGCTATGGCATCACCTCTGTCCTGAAGCACCATTCCGATAGGATCAAGCGCGACACCAAGTTTGGAAGATCTGAAATGGCTTCTTAACATACCGTAGATGTATCCGTTCCCAACCGGTATTTCGCAAGGGCCACGCCGTCCCATTGAGTGGCCGAAACCAAGAAAATATTTGCCGTCATCACTTACCCACGTAATCGTGCCGTATCCTCCATACGAAATATCGCCTCTTGAAAGAGGCACTGACACAACACATCCCGGACAGAACTCCTTTGGAACTTTGACATTTGGCGGATATCTAATCGGCACAATGAATAGTTCATTATTTCCTGTCTCGTTTAAAATGGGGTTGATAAGCTCAAGGTCTTCCTCATCAATACCGGAAATATAGAAAGGCGTTGACGCGCTGACAAAAACGTTTTCACTGTCTGTGGGGATTAAATCAGCCGATGGCACTATTTTGATTTCGTGAATCGCCATTGCTGCTGTTGAGCTGTTTCTCTTTTTCCACGCTGTTTCATCGGTTTGATTGCTGCGGGAAAGAATGTCCGATTTGATGTAATCTATTTCCTCAAGCATATATTCAATCGGGGTTACAATTCCAACAGTCTGGTCAGTAAAACTCCAATGCCCGCTTACCGCTCCGGCGAGGCGTCCGGAAAAGTAAACCGGACTTCCGCTCATTCCACCCGCGATTCCGCCTGATCTTTCGATTACATCGCCCGACATGCGGCACAGCAGGAAATCGCGATTATCGAAACCTGAATCTCTTGCAATCCCAATGAGTTCAACTGTGAATGATTCAATTTTTGCTCCTTCTATAACAGTAAGAGCTTCTCCCATCATTCCGCTTTCAAGTTCATCCATGAATATAAATTCAAACCGATCCGGATTCGGCATTGAAAGGAGAATTCCCGTCAGCGATATCCAAACGATTAAAATATATGAAATAAATCTAAGCGTATCCTTCAAATCGAACTCCTGGTCGTATTTTCAAAAATCATGCTAATCCTTGATTTTCACAAGGATTGAATCGAAACCGTAAATGACAAAATCCATCTCAGCGTTGTCTGTTTGGTTAAACCTGTCCACTCCGCGGACAGGTGTTTTTTCGGTTGATATTAATTCAACAATTCTTCTATTCGATGGCACAAGAAACGCCATGCCTGATAGAAGGCTTTCAAGGCCTTTTGGCGGCGCTGGTTCCAGAATCTTTGTTCTGCCGTTTATGTTCTCCTCAATTTTCTTCAATGCCTCTTTTGAAATATCATTTGGTTTTGGAATCAACGAGCATCCGCCTCTAACCTGAATCACAGCATCGCCCTTTGGGAATTCATCATCAATCTTAATTGTTATTTCCTGCTCGATTACTTCCCGCTTGTATGGGCGAATCGCAACTTTCAGAGAAACATCCTCCCCTCTTTTTAAAACATATCTTTCATCCTTTTTCCAAAGGCCATCGCAGTCAGTGATTTCAAGTGATTCAATTCGCGCTGTTTCCCTTGAGGGAGTCCAGAATACCTCCACACTTATTTTGTCGATTTTCACTTTCCCAAAATCATTTTCCGCGAGTGTATTCAGCGTTTTTGTAAGATCATTTAAAGCAAGCGATGTTATTTTGTCACCGAAGAAAATATTTCTCGCGCCCCATGTCTTAACCGCGCCACTGTCAACCGTAAATGTAACCTCAAAGGCGAGGTCGATTGTTCCTTCCCAGCTTACATCCAGATGTTTCCTTATAGAATGTGAAACCGCGACTGGAACAAGTTGCGGATAAAACTTTTCATCATTAATAACCAGCGTGAACGCCTCATGAACTTTGCTGTAGAGGACATCGTGAATTATGACTTCAACCTCTAATAGTTCTGGTGCTTCGCCAAGTTTCCCGTAAACTCCTGATGTTCTATCTTCCTGAATAGTGCCGACAATCAAGCCGGGATTTGCAATCTGGAAATTCCGGTTGAATCCATTCATGGTGTTAAGCACATCGACACGAATCAATGGAGCGTTAATTAATCCGACACGTCCAAATACGCTTTTGCCAAAGGCATAGAATTCATTACTATCGGCTATCTCGGTGACATTGCCCTTTTGAATTCGTGTGTAATCACCGATTGCCCATACAGCAGCTACAGCATCGCCGGGGAAAAGTTCTCTAATGCTATCTGCTTTTTCCGCACTATTAAAGAAAGGAGATGTTTCAATTGAGACGCCTGACGCCGCGTTTGAATTCTCTTCTGAGGTTTCGAGTAGAGTTCTGCGCTCTAACGCGCGCTCTGTTTTGTTGATATTTCCATGGCGTTCAGCGATAAGGTGCATCTCCTCAATTGGCCTAACCTGCGCGATTTCATGCATCGACCATTCAGAAAATGAATATACAGCGCCTATAAGTTTGTTATTTATATAGACAGGCGACCCGGCCATATCATTTTGAAAGCCGACCCAGCCATCCGGGAATTCACCTACATCATCCAACTTAATTAGAATACTTTTGAAGTGAGGAATTGTGCCTCCACGATTCCCCATCACAGATAAAACTTTGATTGGATATCGAACTATCTCATTTCCATTAAGTGTGGTTAATCCATACCCTCTCATGCCGGGACGGATTTCATTCGTTGAAAGGTAATTTTGATCATCAGGTTCAGCAATCACCATTGATGATGCACCGGACAATATAAATGCGCTCAATATCATCAGTATTAAAAGTACCTGACGCATTCGACGCTCCTTTGCATGAAATTAAAACAACTTTGGGATTATAAATAATAAGGAATTATTAAACCACTACATTTTTGACTTCAATCATCTTTCTATCAGCGATTCCAAGCCCAAGACTCTCAGCGGTAATTATATGGCGATGCGAGTTTCCCAGAGGCTTGATATTCGTTTCAATTCGGCGAGCATCAATGATTTCGCTACCGATTCGGTCAATTGCCACGCTGTCCCTGCTCATGAGGATTATTCCCGGATTCCACTTGAATTGCGGCTTGTCGCTCGGACCGCCATTGCACTGTGCCCTGAGAGCATCAAGTACGATTAGTTTCGTCTTTTTGTGGATGTCATCATGCGAACAGATATTCGCTATATGAGGATCGCAGTTATTTCCGTGATGGTCTCCCGGATTATTATGAGAACCATAATGGTTTTTTAACGAAAGTGTAACACCGGCGGCTCCGTGATTTTTCATCACAGGCACATTGATTAGAACATCGATTTCATCAGTTAGAATTGTGGATAGCTTGAATTTCGTGCCGTTGATATTGTTGGTAACAGGCTCGTAGCTTTTTGTGCCATGGCAGCGAAGTGAATCAGTTCCTGTAGATACTGTAAATCCCGCGCGTTTAAGCTCCCTGTCAGAACGCTCCCAAATGATTATATCGCGCTCCCGAACACCTGCTGATTTCAATCCCTCTACAATCGCCATAACAACCGGCACCTGAGTTGACATGTTTGGCCCGGCGATACAGCTTGCCTTTATTCCCACACGCTGTCCCTCCGATGCTATTGTTCGCCATGCTTTTGAAGCATCCTTTTCACCCGTTAGATCCCTGATTCCTTTGGTTATCATGTCAAAAACAGCGCCATCTTTGCCTGAACCGGATGAATCAACCGCTTTCCTGTTTGCCATCTTGACTACAAGAGAATTGTTTTTATTTACTGTTTTACCTCTTTTTGCTTTGGGGGGAGTTTTAGTTTTTTCGCCTTCATCAATCCACTCAACATCAGCGTACGCCCTGGATGAACCGGAAAACATCAGCATACCAAGAGACAATCCGCCGATTACCCGTGCGGATTTATCAAGCAAATCGCGACGGCTTAGCCAGTCCATTTCATCCTCGTTGATTCGCCGTTCAATTTCATCTATTGATAGATGATTAAGTTCATCGAAAGGTTTCTTGCCAGCCATGGTTCACCTCTTCGGAGTAGGTACAAGGCTAAAGAGCCTGGTTTTATTGTTTTCTTAAAACGTGTTAATGCTGGTAAACATTATATCAGGTCGAAAGTCATTGATGTTATCGAATTATTTTAATAAAATCGTTTCATTCAAGAATGAAAGATGGTGACATAAATGAATCAGGCAAAAGGTTTTTACATCGGGAATGAATATCTGGCTCCATCCGGGAATATCTATAATATTCGAAATCCTTTTAATGATGAAATAGTCGCGTCAATCCACATGGCTCAAATTGAGGAGCGTGAACGCACGGTTAAATTGGCGTATGAATCATTTGATGAAGTTTCGAAAATCAGCGCTGAAGAGCGAATCAACCTTCTTGAAAGATTTCGTGATGGAATTGTCAAACGAAGCGATGAGATAGCTAAAACCATTGCACTTGAAGCGGGAAAGCCGATTCGATATTCCAAAGCTGAAGTCAAAAGAGCTTTGATTACAATTCATCTCGCAATCGAAGCGGTGCGGTCACCCAAGTGGGAACACATTCCGATTAACGCATCACATGATGACAAATGGCAATACGGCATAATCCAGAGATTCCCGATAGGGCCTGTTCTGGGAATTACACCGTTTAATTTTCCAATTAATCTTGTAATGCACAAGCTTGCGCCGGCAATCGCTGCCGGATGTCCGTTCATTCTAAAACCGGCATCGCAGGTATCATCCACCGCTCTGATTCTGGGTGATATTCTGAATGAAATCGGAACGGTTCCGGGGCAGGTTTCAATTGTTCCAATGAGCGCCGAGACTGCAAATCCTCTTGCGGGTGATGACAGAATCAAACTAATCACCTTTACCGGCAGTGATGATGTCGGCTGGTCAATCAAATCACGATGTGTTAAAACTCGTGTTTCTCTCGAACTTGGCGGAAACGCCGGATGCATTATTGAACCGGACACTGATCTTGAAAGAGCTACCAATAGATGCCTCATGGGCGCTTTTGCTAATCAGGGACAGGTTTGCATATCGCTGCAGAGGCTTTATATCCACGAATCGATTTATGATGATTTCATTTCATCATTTGTGGACAAAACATCAAAATTAAAATACGGCGACCCTCTTGATGAAACCACAGACATGGGGCCTGTTATTAATAAAAAGGAAGCAGAAAGGATTGTCTCATGGATAGATGAAGCGTCATCAAAAGGAGGAAATGTACTTTGCGGCGGAAATCGAGATGGCTCAATAGTGCAAGCTACAATAATCGAAAACCCATCACCTGATTGCAAGGTTCTAAAGGATGAGGTTTTTGGTCCTGTCGTTGTGGTGAATAAATACAGCGATTTTGATGATGCTGTTGAATCAGTTGGCGATACTCGATATGGTTTGCAGGCTGGGATATTTACTCGCGATATGGAAAAGGCGTACAGGGCATACAGAACATGGCAGGTTGGCGGCGTAATTGTCAATGATGTCCCTACTTTTAGAGTGGATGCAATGCCTTACGGCGGATGCCGTGATTCCGGAATCGGGCGGGAGGGACCGGAATACGCAATCGAGGAAATGACTGAAACAAGAATCATGGTGGTCAACGAACCTTAATGATACTATAATGCATTTTTTCAGACTTCTTGTTCTGAGAGACAGTCTGATTTTTATTCAAATCATCTTTAAACTTAGGAAGCGATAACCATGGAAGACCCAAACATGTATGACTTTGAAACGCTCGCGGTTCACGCAGGAACTGAACCGGATCCGATCACGGGAGCGCTCACACCACCAATCTATCAAACATCAACTTTTGTATTTAAAAGCGCGGATCATGGCGCAGAGCTTTTCAGAGGAGAGGGAGAGGGATACATATATTCCCGAATTAATAATCCGAACACTGATATGCTGGCGAAGAAAATGGCAGCTCTTGAGGGCGCTGAGGCCGGCCAGGTCTGCTCCAGCGGTCTTGGAGCCACTCTTTGCGCTGTTCTGGCTTATGCACAAAGCGGTGACCACATTATCAGCGACAGTGTTATCTACGGCGGCACGTTCTGCCAGTTTTCAGAGGAGTTAAAACGGCTTGGCATTGAAACATCCTTTATTGATACATCGAATCAGGATGAGATTGCCGCTGCAATCAAACCGAATACCAAGCTGATTTGGACCGAAACCCCGGCAAATCCAACACTTAAAGTTGTTGATATCAAAGCGGTTTCAGAGGTAGCGAAATCTAAAAACCTTCCGCTAATCGTGGATAACACATTCGCAACTCCGGCTCTTCAACGGCCTCTTTCACTTGGCGCGACAATGGTACTTCACAGTGCTACAAAATACACAAGCGGACATGGGGATGTTGTCGCGGGAATTCTTGTTGGAAATAAAGAAGACATTCATCACGCATGGGAAAGAATGGGGCATCTCGGCTTGAATCTTGGCCCATTTGAAGCATGGCTTCTTCTAAGAGGAATGAAAACGCTTCACATCCGAATGCAGCGACATTCTGAAAATGCTTTTGAGATTGCCAAATTCCTGAAAGACCATCCCAAAATCGAGGTTATCAGATATCCGGGATTGGAGTCCGACCCCTATCATGAGGTCGCGAAAAAGCAGATGAGCGCGTTTGGCGGAATTGTCAGTTTCGATGTCAAGGGCGGAATCGATGCCGGCAAGACAATCATGAATAATGTGAAACTGTGCAAGCTTGCTGTTTCACTGGGAGATTGCGACACGCTGATTCAGCATCCCGCAAGCATGACACATTCGACATACACATGCGATGAACTTAAACAAGCGAATATATCCGAGGGTCTTGTAAGAATAAGTGTCGGGATTGAATCGGTTAATGATATTATCAAGGACCTTGATCAGGTTTTGGCGCTTATTTAGGTGAAGCATAAATTCCGAACCTGGGAGCGCTGGTCTCTGGGGGCTTTTGAAAAAGGCTTAGGTTTTAATGTAACCTGGAATGCCTTTGTTAAAAAGAGTGGATCAATTATACAAAGTTCGCAGGCATTCCCGGGAAGTGGCTAGATACGCATGACCCCGGCATGCCTGCGAGGATTGTCGGGTTTGATTCACATTTTCATATAAAGGCATGACCGGGTTACGGGGAAAATAGGGTTTTTCAACAGCGGTCAGAGACCAGCGCTCCCAAGAAAAACAGTAATTAACTCGAAAGGAATTTATCAAGCGCTTCGGATTCATCTGCAATATTGACTCCGAGCGCTTTTGCTTTTTCCAGCTTTGAACCGGAATTTTCCCCGGCAATCACCCAGTCAGTTTTTTTCGATACGCTCGATGACACTTTTCCGCCCTTGCTTTCGATAATCTCTTTCGCCTTTTCCCTGCCAATTGATTGAAGAGTTCCGGTCAGCACAAAGGTTAAACCATCAAGAGGTTTTTCCTTTTCATCTTTCGATACAATTTCATCAAACGCTTTTAAACCAGCGGATTTCATTCGTTCGATAATTTCGATGTTCTTTTCATCCCTGAAATAATCATGAATGTTCGTCGCGATAATCTCCCCTACTCCATGTATCTCGTTTAATTCCTCTACTGATGCCGACATCAACTTGTCAAAACTTCCAAATTCATCTGTGAGTATTTTTGCCAGTTCAGCGCCTACACCGTTTATTCCCAATCCGTTTATCAGCCGATGCAGCGGATTTCCCTTTGATTCCTCAATCGCTTTTAGAAGGTTATCAACCGCTTTTTCTCCGAATCCCTCAAGCATGACTATTTCCATTATGTGCTTTTCCAAATAGTAGATGTCAGCGATATTTTTCACCCAGCCATTTTGAAAAAGAATTTCAGCGTAACGCTCTCCGAAGCCGTCAATTCTCATAGCGCCTCGAGATACGAAATATTCTATTTTCTTAATCGCCTGAGCCGGACATTCGGGATTAAGGCATCTGTAATAAACGCCGTCTTCATCCTTTACAATTTCAGACCCGCAGGATGGGCATGAATACGCCATCTGCGTTTCCTTAAGATATTCTCCCCGCTTATGATAATTAACCTCAACTATTTTCGGAATAACATCCCCGCCCTTCTCAACAACTACCTCATCTCCGATTCGAACATCGAGCCTCTTGATCTGGTCCATATTATATAGAGTTGCTTTTTGAACAGTTGTGCCACCAAGCCTGACAGGTTCCATTAAAGCGGTCGGCGAGATAATACCGGTTCGTCCAACCGTTAGTTCAATATCAAGCACTTTTGTAATTCCCTGCTCAGCGGGCCATTTATAGGCAATCGCGAATCTGGGAGCTTTCGCGGTGAATCCGCTAACATCCCATATGTTTAACTCGTTTACTTTAATCACAAGCCCATCAGCCATGTATGGCAGACTCTCGCGTTTTTGAAGAAATTCATTCGTGAATTGATACACGGATTTGATATCTTCCAACAGTTCGTTGTCAGTATTTGTACGCAGTCCGATATCACGCATGAATTCAATCGCGTCGTAATGAGTAGCTATCTCAAAATCGATGTAATTAACAAGCGAATGGAAAAAGCAATCGAGAGGGCGTTTCGCAGCTATTTTAGAATCCAGCTGCCTCAACGATCCAGCTGCCGCGTTTCTGGGATTCTGAAATTCCTTTTCTCCAGCTTCACGCTGATTTTCATTTAGATTTTTAAAACCATCCCACGGCATGAAAACCTCTCCGCGCACTTTGATATCCAAAGGCTTGGAAAGGCGCATCGGGATTGACTTGATTGTTCTTATGTTGAATGTGATGTCCTCGCCATGTTCGCCATCGCCGCGAGTTGACCCCACAACAAGAAGTCCGTTTTCATACAACAGTTCAACCGCAAGGCCATCCACCTTGGGTTCGACAAGATAATTCCAGTTGGCATCCTCATTTACAATTCGAGATATTCTTTCCTCCCAATCCACTAAATTGCTTTCTGAGGTAGCATTGTCAAGCGACAGCATTGGAGGTGAATGAATCACCTCGTTGAATGCATTTAACGGTTCACCGCGTACGCGCTGGGTTGGTGAATCCGGAGTGATTAAGAGAGGATTATCCTTTTCAAGCTGTTCAAGCTCGCGATAGAGTTTGTCATATTCCTGGTCGGTTATCTCCGTAGTGTTACGGACATAGTACAGGTAATCATGATGTGCGATTGTTTTTCTAAGTTCCTCTATTCGTTTTTCAACATCCATGGCATCCTCTTGATAATCTCACAAGTGACAGATTATTATACCCCAAAGATTCCTGCTCAAGTGTCAGCGTTGTAAATGGTGTGATATACTTGTACTCGTTATTATTCATTTTACGGAGGTCATACATTGGCTGATTTTACGAAAGATACAAGTATCCAGGAAATTGTCGCTGAACATCCTGAGAGCGTAGAGGTTTTCGCTCAGTTCGGACTTGGCTGCATTGGCTGTGCGATGGCGGCATTTGAAACACTTGAACAGGGAGCCGCGGCGCATGGGATTGATGTGGAAACATTGCTAAAAGCGCTCAACGAAAAAGTCGCAAGTACTGCTGACTGATTAATATCTGATAACTCAGAATCCAAAAAGATGCTTCAACATTGAAAAAATGTTTTTGCATCTTTTTTTTGATTTCATGCAGCGTTTTGGAGTTCGGCGCCGTCTATTAGACAACAGAAGGAGTTTCGTGTAATGAGGAGGTTTCTTAAAGGGGGTTTTTGAGGAGGATTCCACGCAATATTTCACAAGTTATGTGTCATTCCGGGCAAACTAGATGTCTTTCTGGGCAAACTAGATGTCTTTCCGGGCAAACTAGATGTCATTCCGGGCTTGACCCGGAATCCATATCTGGCATGAAAAAAATGGATTCTGAATCAAGTTCAGAATGACAAGATTAACATTCAGAACAACACCACTTAACAATCCTTTACTCTTAATATCCATCTGGTAAAATTACAGGTTTGAATTAAGCTGTTTGGAGCTATGATGAAAAAACTCTTTTTAATTATACTTGTGATTATTGTTCCTCTCATGGCTGGCTGCATGATGAACCAGCAGGGGCCATCATTCGAACCGACTGTAGAAGGAATGGGATGGGATTATGGCGACAAACTCTCGTTAAATGCACGATTCAGCGCATCGCCAATTCTGGTTGAGGATTTCATTTTCATTCCATCGCTTGATGGGAATATCTATGCCTTCGATGCTGAGAAAGGCAAACGTGTTGATTCCAAAATCTGGAATTTCAAAATTTCACAGGGAATTCGCTCAACTCCGGCTTATCGTGACGGCATACTCTATTTTGGCGCTTTCGATAATAACATCTACGGTATTGATATTTTAAGCGGAGAGATACGATTCACTATGGCAACCGCTGGATATATCTCAGCGTCACCGTTAATAATCAACGACGTTCTTTTCATTGGCTCCTACGATGGGCTGTTCAGGGCGATTAACCTTTCAGCAAACCGCCTTGCCTGGAAGTTTGACACAAAATCCAGAATAAGAGGCGCTGCGGCAGAATCAGAAATTGGAGTTATTTTTGCGAATGAAGATGGCAAACTGTTTCATCTTAATCGCGATGACGGTTCCGTAATCTGGCAAACAGAAATCTGCGGCGAAGTTTACAGCTCACCTGTAATTATGGATGAAATGGTGATAACGGCTGATCGCGGCGCATGTGTAACCGCTTTAAGCCTGAAGGATGGCTCTCTGATTTGGCAATATAAAACATCAACTCCTGAAAATCCGATTGAGGATGAATTCTGGAGCGCTCCGGTTTGCGATGACAACGCTGTTTATGTGGGGTCATCATACGGGCAATTCCACGCGTTGAAACTTCACCCTGAGGGCAGCAGTGGAGAATCAATCTGGGATGCTCCATTCGAAACCACAAACGGCGGTGATAACCGTTACGCTATCATGAGTGAAGGTGTAATTCATGATGGGAAAATCATCTTCGGGTCAAACGGCGGCAAACTCTATTGCCTCGATATCGCAACCGGAACAGAAATCTGGAAATTCTCAACTTTCGAGGAGATAAGATGCCGTCCACTTGTTATAGATAACAAAGTAGTTTTCATTTCAAATGACAATTACCTTTATGGATTGAACATTGAGGATGGCTCTCCAATAAGGGGTTAATGAATATGGCATCGAATAATCCGATACTGGTTGTCGCGCTTGATATTCCTGATAAAAAGCAGGCGTTCGACCTCGCGGACAAACTGAAAGACAAACCTGTCATTCTGAAAATTGGATGGATGCTTTATCCAATCATAGGCCATGACGGCCTTGTCGAATTATCCGGGATGTTTAATGGAAGATTGTTTCTCGATTTTAAACTGCATGACATTCCATCCGTGATAGCAAACGGTGTTGAAAACCTAATGAAAACCGTTGCTTTTGAGATTCTTACACTTCATGCAACGGGTGGAACGTCAATGCTTGAAAAGTCAGTAAAAGCGCGGGATTTGGCTTTCACTAACGGTTCCGAATGTTCCCAAAAACCAAAACTGCTTGGAGTTACTGTCCTGACCAGTTTCGATGCAGTCGGCCTTAAACAAGTCGGATTTGGATTTGAAAATCCTCATGACGCTGTTATGAATCTCGCATCGCTCGCGAAGGAATGCGGCATGGATGGCGTTGTGTCATCCGTGCATGAGGTGTCAGAATTGAAGCGTAATCTAGGCGATGATTTCATCGTGCTGACACCGGGAATTCGTCCCGAAGGCAGCGACAAAGGAGACCAGGCAAGAGTCGCCACTCCAGCTGAAGCGAAAGAACTTGGAAGCGATTACATTGTGGTCGGACGGCCAATTACAAAATCACCTGACCCCTTGTCAGTTGTGGAACAAATATTGCATGTATTGAATACGTGATTAATATGAATGAAAAATCAGATACCGGCAGAAATGAAATCATATCATCAGCGAAATCCGTTCTTGATAAAGAGATTCAAGCTCTTGAAAAAATGCGTGAGCTGATAGATGATGAGTTTGTCAAAGCTGTTGAAATGGTACTGGAAAATCGGGGACGGCTCATCATCGCCGGAATCGGCAAGAGCGGGATAGTAGGGCGAAAAATCGCCGCGACACTGGCATCGACAGGCACTCCGGCGTATTTCCTTCATCCAGCCGAGGGATTTCACGGCGACCTTGGTTTAATACTTCAAAATGACATTGTAATGCTCATATCACACTCAGGCGAAACAGAGGAGATAATTAATCTTCTTCCATCTCTGAAAAAAATCGGCGTCAAACTTATTTCCATAACAAAATCACGCGATTGCCTTATCGCTCGCAAATGTGATATCTCACTTGTAACAGGCACAACCGGTGAAGCTGACCCGATGAATATCGTACCTACATCGTCATCCACCGCGACAATGGCACTTGGCGACGCCTTCTCTGTCGCTCTCCTTATAAAGCGTGGTTTCAAGGAGGGTGATTTCGCGCTGTTTCATCCGGGAGGCTCGCTTGGAAAACAACTGCTTCTAAGCGTCTCAGATTTGTCGTTTGAGGGTGATGAAAATCCTGTGGTTTCCATTGATTCAAAATTCGAGGATGCTCAATATATATTAATGAAAAAGCATCTTGGAGCTGTAAACGTAATTGATTCAAATGGCATGCTTGTTGGGATTATCACCGATGGTGATGTTCGACGCCTTCTCGAAAAAAACAAGAGCTCGACTATCAATGAAATCCTGCAGCTTCCGGTTATGGATGTAATGACACAAGCACCAAGATCAATCAACCGTGAGGCATTAGCAATAGAGGCGCTTTCATTCATGCAGAAGCATCTGATTTCACAATTACCATTGGTTGATGATGATGGAAAGTCAGTTGGGCTTGTAAGATTACTTGATTTAACACGTGCCGGCTTGCGCAAGTAGCGAGCCAACGTGTTAAGGAATGCGTCATATACTTATACATAGATGCACTAATTTGAACGGTTTGGCATTAAACTATGGCAAAAAATAACAAAAATACACGCGATCTGGATGACATCCTTGTTATTAAATTTGGCGGGAAATCGCTGTCCAATCCGGCAAGGGTTCGCAATCTGGCACAGAAAACACTTGAATTTCATGAATTACGGCCAACGCTTGTGGTTGTAAGCGCAATGGGAAATGATACTAACAGGTTGATTCGACTGGCGGATGAGGTTTCAGGTGGGGACTGTTTGTCATCAGAACTGGCTGAGATTGTTTCCTACGGTGAGAATCTTAGCGCTCGGATATTCACAACCGCGTTAAGGTCGTTAGGCGTAAAAGCTGAGGCTATCACACCCTATTCTGAAAGATGGCCTATCTATGCCAAGGGTGGTCAGCAGGTAAAACTTGCGCGTGAGAAAATAAATCAAAATGTCGATGTTGAAATTATCGAGGAAATGTCGAAAGCGCATGTGAACGAAGGAATTAGACAGCTGCTTAAAAAAGGTGTAATCCCTGTTGTTTCCGGATTCCTGGCTCTTTCAAAAGACGGCGAACTTCTGACTCTTGGCCGTGGCGGGAGCGACACATCCGCGTTTCTTCTGGCAAAACTTCTTGGCGCAAACGAGGTTGTAATTGTCACAGATGTACAGGGAGTAATGAAAGCTGACCCCGCTCTTGTTGAGAAAACGGAGCATGTCAACTACATTTCAATAGATGAAATAGATTCCGTTACCCGCTCAGGCGGGCAGGTGCTTCACCCTCAATCGCTCGCTTATAAAACGGACCGTATGAAAGCGCGAATCGTGCATTTCGAGGAAACTGATTTCGACGAAGGCGGAACTGAGATAGTCGGATTCTACAAAGCCCGCCTTAAAGGCATACGAAAAAAACTCGCTCTTATTACAGTTGTCGGCGAGGATTTAAGCCTTCATCAATCACTATGGTCTGAACTGGGTGAACTGATCGGCTCTATTAAAGCTTCGTTGTTCGGATTGTCTTTCACGGAAAGTTTCATCGGATTTTACATTTCGGATGATGGCGTCGATGAGTTCTTCTCAAGTTTAAATAAATTCGTGCAGAACAAGCCGTACGTTAAAAATGTGATTCAACGCAGAGGAATCGCAAGGCTGAATCTGTCAAGCCGCGATAACGCTGAGAACCCGGAAATGATCTCTGAAATCTGTGAAATACTTCTGGAACGCGGGATAAGGGTTATCGAAGTGATAACAAACCAGTCTGATATTTCTGTTTTCGTTGACTGGCAGGACAGGGCTGAAGCTGGGCGATTATTCAAACGTCTGGCAACCGATATAAATCTTCGAGAGGTTCTCAAAGAAGAATCGTGATTGCTTCTGCAACCTGGACAGTTGCGTTCTCTGTGAACTGCATCATTCTTTTATCTCCACTCCCAAAACAGCCACATCATCGTGCGGGGAACGATTTTCAGCATTGCTTATAACCATTTCGTTGATTCTATCAAGGCTTTCAGACAGTTTTAGAGAGGATACTTTCTGAATGAAATGCAGGAAATTCTCAATGTCTTTTCTTGGGTCTGTGAATTTAGCTGTTTCGATTGCGCCATCGGTGTAGAAGTACAAACGATCTCCCTTTTCAAGTTGGAATGAGGTTTGTGAATATTCAGCATCCTCGCTTATTCCGATTGGCAAGCCACCGTTGGATTCAAGTTCAGTGGCAATGTTGTTCCTGACCAGGATAACAGGTTTGTGTCCCGCCCTGACATAGGATAATTCCAGAGTATCTGTGTTTATCATTCCGTAAATCATAGTTGCATAAACTGCATTTTGCGATTTAACATGGAATTGGTTATTCAACATTGACAATACTTCATCCGGAGGAACGGGGATAAAAACGTCGTTATCATCCATGTATCTGATTACTGACGTATGCCCTGAAACTGGCGTAAGTATTCTGTTAATGGTTACAGCGAACATGGCTGCTGGTACACCATGTCCTACGACATCGCTAATGGAAATCCCCAAATGGTTGTCGCAAATTTCAAAAACGTCCACCATATCGCCACCGACCGCTTCACAGGGAACAAACCTGAAATCGATATTAAAGCGTGAGTTTTTTGGCAGTTTGTTTGGAAGCATGTTGTGTTGAATCTGCGCTGCTGCTTTAAGGTCGTCTCTAAGAATATCATTCGCATGTTGTATTTCTGAGATTTTGGAAGCGAGATTTTCTTCAAGATGGATTATTCTTTCGCCTACCTCCAATCTTGATTTCAGCTCGTCATGGTCGAAAGGCTTGACAACATAATCGTCAGCTCCGGATTCCAAACCGTTTACAATATCAGCCGGCTTGTCTTTTGCTGTCAAAAGGATTATGTATGTGTAACTCTTTTGTTTTAGATCCCTGATTCTCCTGCATACTTCCACACCGTCAATACCCGGCATCATCCAGTCGAGAACGGCAAAGTTGGGTCCACTGCCATCTTTAAGCTTATCCCATGCCTGATTGCCATCCTCTGTAACTAGAACATCATATCCCCACTTGATGAGCGTTCTCTCAAGGATTCGCCTTGATACAGGATCATCTTCAGCGATAAGTATTTCCATTCAGCACATCCTATAGTGATGAAACTCCGCCTCATTCATCCTCTGACATTAGTTCCTTCAGCCATTCAGGGGATGTCACCAATGATTTCAATTCATCTATATTACGCTCTAATGCTTCAGCGATATCGCTCAATTTGCCCTTGTCATGCTCTCCATCTCTAACAGCAATAACAACTGATTTCGCGTGATCAGCGATTGCTCTAACTCCGGCGCTGCCTGCAGACCCTCTAAGTTTGTGCGCTTTTGAACCAGCCGTTTCGAAATCACCATCATTAATAGCCTTTTTCATATCGGCTATTTGCTCTGGAGCTGTTGTGATAAAAATCTCCATAACCTCTTTCAGAAGCGCCTTGTCGCTGTCAACATTTCTGAGCGCTGCTTTTAAATTAATCAGGTTCTTTATTCTTGAGGCATTATTGCTTGAGCCAGCATTGTCAGGATCGTCTTTTTCAACAACGCACTTTTCCTGTTTCAGGCAACGCCCAATGACCTTTAACAACTCAGATGACCCTACCGGTTTGGGAAGGTAATCATCCATTCCGGCATCAATGCACTTATCTCTGTCCTCCTGCATCGCGTAAGCTGTCATTGCAACTATTGGAATATGCTTGTCCGATTTACGCTCCAGACGCCGTATAATCTTCGTGGATATAATGCCATTCATTACAGGCATTTGAACATCCATAAGAATGAGGCAGTATTCACCATCCTGCATTTTTAAAATTGCTTCCTTGCCATCAACAGCAGAATCCACAACAAAACCTTGCTTTTCAAGTAATCGTTTTACTACCTTCTGATTGATTTCGTTATCCTCTGCAAGGAGTATTCGCAATCCTTTCGTTTGAAAGTCATCAAAATGGCCATTGGACCCAACTTCAACAGGAGTCATATCTGTGAATTCATTCTTATATATACTACTAACAACTGAATTAGCTTTGCTGTATTCAAATGGAATCTGCACATGGAAACTGCTTCCCTTGCCTTCCACACTTTCAACCCAGATAGTTCCCGACATTAATTCAGCAAATTGTTTGGAAATAGTCAGTCCCAGACCTGTGCCGCCAAATTTTCTTGTCGTTGACATATCGCTCTGTGAAAATGAGGCGAATATCATGTCCAACTTATTCTCTGGTATGCCGATACCTGTGTCCTTAACAGTAAAGAGCAATTCAGCTTTCTTATCCAGAAGTTCTTCACATTCTATATAAACAGAGATTTCACCCTCGGATGTGAATTTAACCGCGTTACCCATAAGGTTTATCAGGATTTGGTTAAGCCGTAATGGGTCTCCAATCAACACTTCAGGAACATCCGGGTCAATTTGCAGCATCATTTTAAGTTTTTTTCTGTGAGCCTGAATCGATAACTGTGAAACCGCAGATTTCACAGTTTCTCTGACGTTGAATTCAATGAGTTCAATAACCATCTCTCCTGCTTCAATTTTGGAAAAGTCAAGGATATCCTCAATAATATGAAGAAGGGAATTCGCTGATGATTTAATCATCTCAATATATTCACTTTGTTCATCATCAAGATAAGTATTCATCGTGAGCTCAGTCATTCCGATGATTCCATTTAACGGAGTTCTAATTTCATGGCTCATGTTTGCAAGAAATTCGCTCTTCGCCTGATTGGCAGCGAAAGCCTTTTCAGCCATCAAATTTGACGATTGTATCGCGTTTTCCAATTGAACATTGGTTGATGCCAGTTCCCTGCTGATATCCTCCGCTACTTCACGAGCCTTTACCAGGTCAGTAACATCGATGATGTTCAGGATTATTCCACTGAATTTGTCTTGCCTGAAAATCGGCTGTAACTTCATTACAACCTTAAGGCCCACTAATGACCTGTTAAACTCAATGTTTTCCGAACTCAAACCGGATTGAAAGTCGGAAATGTATTTCTCAATTCGTTTTGAGATTTCAGGAGAATGAAAATCGCTGATTGCCTTTCCGACAACGTCATCTCGTTTCATGTTAAACGCATTTAAAACCCACGAGTTCACTTCAATTATTACATTATCAGCATTCGCAACAATAACCCCCTCGTCCATGCCCTCTATCATTGAGCGCAGCTTCGCGCTTTCAATGCGTGCCTCCTCCCATGCTGTTTCCAATTCCTTTTTGGCTTCTATTTCCTTGGTTAAATCACGATTGATGCCTCTCATTCCGACCGGTTTTCCATCATCATAAATAATTGAAGCAATTACTTCCATTGGGAAAGTTGTGCCATCCTTTCGAACTGCGGTATAGATTGCATGAGATGTATCTGCCCCATTCAGTAATTCACGGATATTTTCCTCAGCGAGCTTGAACGATTCAGCATCGTTAACGTCTTTTAACGACAACCCGTTCTTGATATCATCCTCTGTGTATCCAAAACCATCAAATGCCGCTTTGTTTGCGTAAGTAAGTTGCAAGTCCATATTGGATTCCCAAACCATCGCGGGAAGCAAATCAGCCATCTGGCGAAAACGTTTTTCTGATAAACGCAATGCGGATTCCGCTTTCCTGCGCTCCTCTATGTTACTGATTGAAACGACTCTTACTTCCCTGCCATTGTAAATAATTGACTTGCCAGATGCCTGAACTGGAAATTTGTTTCCATCTTTACGAACGCAAATGGCTTCATAGGATTTTTCACTTTTTTCTAAAATCACTTTTGCCACAACATCTTCATAGGCAGAATCAATATAATCATATATTGATGTTCCGATTGATTCCTCATATTCGTAACCAAACATCGAACAACAAGCCAGATTAATCTCTAATATATTTCCATTCTCATGAATAATTATTCCCTCGAAGGATGCTTCGGCCAGTGTTCTGAAACGATTCTCACTTTCCTGAAGAGCTTCCTGAGCTTTTACAAGATCACGGGTTCTTTCATCAACGCGTTGTTCAAGAGTTTCATGGGAATCCTGAATCCTGTCAGCCATTTCATTAACCGCAACCACCAGGAAAGAGATCTCATCGTCGAACTCCACATCAAGGTTGATGTCAAAATTACCCTCACCAAGATTCATAACCGTCTGCCTGAGCTTGTTCAATCGGATAGTTATAATTTGGTTGACAAGAAAAGATGAAATTAGGAACAATGAAAAGAGAAATAGTAATAACATTCCAGCGAATTTAAAACTTTCCGCTCTTGCCACAGCAAGTGGAGTTGCAAGCAAAATTCTGGAGGTTTTTATTGAAATATCACCTGGCTTAAGGTTAAACCCCCCTTCTGCACCGTATTTTTTTATCAGCCTATAAGGTGCATCTTCAGTATCTCCATGGCATTCCATGCAGGATTCAGAAAACACTCGTGGAGTCGCAAAGCATAAATACGGCACTCCATCCCGATAAAGTACTCCACTCCATTCTTTACGTTCAGGGTCATTCTCGAAAATCTTAATTATATTTTTCTCAGATTCATCCGCCAGATTTGACGGATTCCTCGGATTAAGCGTGGCAAATTTAAAGTAAATATTTGGATATTGCTCCAGATACTTGTCTATAATTCTTCTTGAAACGTATGTTGTACTCATTCCCTCAGCGTAGAAATCGTCCCCATCAACAATGGAGTTCATCATTGGCCTTAGCGTATCTTTGACATAAGACTGGCTTGATTCGACCATTGCCACCGTATGGCGGCATTCACTTTCGGCAGTAACTAAAACCTTGTCGTAAAACATATTATTAAGCAGGACAACGATCACAACCCAAATGACAAAAAATGACAAGGCAAGCCACAGGCAAATTTTGTTATGAAGCTTGCTGCATTTTTTTAATCTCTTACCTGTATTGTTAGCAGGTTTTTCAGAACTCATATTTGCATCCTCGTATCCCAAATGCCCATCTTTTTAGTATTAAAGCTGCAGCAATCCCTCTTGATTACGAATATTCATCCTCACATGTTTCTTCTTACTTATAATTTCCATGTTAATCCCTATCTTTTGTTATCATGATTTAAAGATATCTATTCCAAATTAATGCATGTGGATATCAGGTTTAAGTGGTAATATGAAGCTTATTCAAATGATCAAGGAGACTGAAATATGAAAGTCGCGATTACATCATTAGAATCATCACTGGACAGCCAAATTGATACAAGATTCGGCAGATGCAAGTATTTTATCATTGTTGATACAGACAGTATGGAATTCGAGGCGATTGAAAATCCAAGCCTTTCCCTCTCGCAAGGTGTAGGTATTCAATCCGCTCAACTGATTGCCGGAAAAAACATTTCAGCGCTGATTACAGGCCACTGCGGCCCTAACGCTTTTAATGTACTTAATGAGTCAGGGATTCAAGTGATTACCGGAGCATCCGGGAAAGTCAGCCAGGTGATTGATGATTTCAAGAATGGCAATTTAAAACCTTCAGAATCACCAGATGTAGACGGCCATTTTGGATCGGGTCAGGGTGGAGGTAGAGGTGGAGGACGCGGAAGAGGTCGCAGTTAGAATTACATTTTTGAACTAATTCTTCATTAAGGAGACGCATTATGGGTAGAGGACAAGGTAGAGGACAGGGAGCTGGTCCTGGTGGACAATGCATATGTCCATCATGCAACACAACAGCCCCGCATACGCCTGGTAAACCCTGCACATCCGTTAAATGCCCCAAGTGTGGCACTGCAATGGTAAGAAAAGGTGCATAGTAAAAACATACTTTTATTCAAGTTTTCTTACGACAGGATATTATCCCCATGAAAATTGCCATTGCTAGTGGAAAAGGTGGTACCGGTAAAACAACTATTGCCCTTAATCTGACATCAGTACTTGCCAGCTCATCCATAAAAACAACCTATGTCGATTGCGATGTCGAAGAACCCAATGGGCATATTTTTCTAAAACCTGAAATTGATAAAAGCGTCAATGTTGCCATTCCTGTTCCGCTTGTCGATTTGGAAAAATGCACTCTTTGCGGAATGTGTTCTGAAATATGCGAGTTCAGCGCAATCGCTGTAACACCGAAAACTGTCGTTGTTTTTAAGGATATGTGCCACGGATGCGGCGGTTGTTTGCATGTCTGTCCCGTTGACGCCATATCCGAAACCGACAATATCATCGGCATTATTGAAATTGGAAAATCAGGCGACATCAATTTCATGCACGGCAAATTGGATATTGGAAAAGCCTTCTCGCCGCCAATCATTCGTGAATTGAAACGGCACACAACCAACGATGGCGTAACTATTCTCGATTCACCCCCGGGAACATCATGCCCCGTGATTGAATCAATCAGCGACTCCGATTACGTTATCCTCGTAACCGAGCCGACACCATTCGGAGTGAATGATTTAAAATTGTCAGTTGAGATGGTCAGGCAGCTTTCCATTCCATTCGGGATACTTATAAATCGTTCTGATGTCGGGGATGATGAGGTTATCCACTACTGCGAGAAAGAGAAGCTGGACATCATTCTGCAAATTCCCGATGACAGGGAAATCGCGGTTGCTTACTCACATGGAAAACTTGCAGTCGATGAAATTCCGAAATACATAGATGATTTCAAGGGCCTTTTTGAAAAAATAAAAAAGGTGGTTCAAGATTGAAAGAACTTGTGGTTATAAGCGGTAAAGGCGGCACAGGAAAGACAAGCATTGTCGCGGCTTTCGCATCGCTGGCAAAAAACGCTGTTCTTGTCGATTGCGATGTCGATGCCGCTGACCTGCACATCATTCTTCAACCCGATGTGGAACATAGGGAAGAGTTTTCAGGGGGCAAGCTGGCATCAATTCGACAGAATGACTGCACAAACTGCGGAAAGTGTTTTGAACTATGCCGATATGACGCGATTAAAAAATCTACATCTCCCGATGGTAAACGGACTATCTACGAAATAGATAGAATCGGATGTGAAGGATGCGGTGTGTGTGCATGGTTCTGCCCTGAAAAGGCAATTGATTTTGATGAAGCAATCAATGGTGAATGGTTTATCTCAAATACTAGATTTGGAAAACTCGTTCATGCCAGATTGGGAATAGCGGAGGAAAATTCAGGCAAGCTGGTTTCAGTTGTACGAACCGCTGCTCGCAAAGTGGCTTCTGAAAACGATAATGAACTCATTATAATCGATGGCTCCCCCGGAATTGGCTGTCCTGTAATTGCGTCCATTTCAGGAGCCAAATACGTTCTTATAGTAACCGAGCCAACTCTTTCCGCGATTCACGATATGGGAAGGGTGATTCAACTCACGAAACATTTCAACATTCCAACTGGCGTGTGTATCAACAAGTGGGATTTGAATTCGGAAATATCAAACACCATTGAGAAAAATCCTGATATTAAAATCCTTGGTAAAACAAGTTATAATACAGTCTTTACAAAGGCTCAGATAATGCGCCAGACGGTAATCGAATATTCAAGTAACGGCCTGGTCGATGAGATTAAGATCCTTTGGGAAAATGTTCTATCTGAGATTGGTTAGTTCAAATAAAGTCGTTTTGTTGGGGCGTATTCTTTGAGTCGCCCCCGAATAAATCAACATAATGCTAAACACAGGAGTTAATTTAAATGAGAATAGCGATACCCGTTGTCGGTGGAAAAATATCTGCGCATTTTGGACGATGCGAGAAGTTTCTTCTCTACGACACAAATGATGAATCAAAAGAGATTTCAAATCAGGATTCCGTAGAGTCTCCACGGCATCAACCCGGATTGCTTCCCGGATGGCTTAAAGAACAGGGCGTTAATGCTGTAATCACAGGAGGAATGGGACAGCGCGCAGTTCAACTATTTTCTGATAATGATATCGTCATTATCACAGGCGTTAAAACTGATGATCCCCGTCAGGCTGTTCTTGATTATCTCGCGGGTTCGATTGAGTCGGATGGCGAGATCTGTGACCATGGCAAACATCCTGAGTAATTACGCCATACTAAAGCGCATTGCTAAACATGGAGATTTTGCATGAATAAAATAGCTTTCACATTGTTTATCGTGATTGTGCTTTTTGTCGTTCCATTATCCATAACACCATCATGCACCGATAAATCATCCGGTTCGATTAATCCTGATTTCCCAACCAACAAATGGGTTTACATTATTAACCCTCTCACCACCGCTGAACAACTAAACGACGCTAAAGGCGTCGCATCCACAGCCAAAAAACATGATCTAAACGGCGTTGTTCTGGCTTCACATCTGGATGCCATCTCTCGATGGAAACCCGATCGCATTGAAAATTTAAAGAAATTCAAAAAGCATTGCGACAATATTGGAATCGAATTAATACCGCAGCTTTTCTCAGTCGGATACGGCGGATCAGTGCTGGGGCACAATCCGAATCTTGCCGCGGGTATGCCATTTGATAATATCCCTTTCATCGTCGATGGCAACACCGCGTATCCTGACCAGGGAAAAGCGAACCTGATTAAGAATCCGGGATTTGAGACATCAATCTCAAACCATAATCCTCGCGACTACAATTTAATCGAGAAAGCGAATGAAATTGTATTTATCGATAAAACGATAAAACACAGCGGTTCAGCATCGGTAAGGCTTGAGAATTTTACTCTCAACGAGCACGGGCATGGCCGTATCGCCCAGGGATTAAAACTGAAAGAAAAAACAGAATACATAATGTCAATTTGGGTAAAGACTGAAAACATATCACCAGCGGAGTCTTTGAAAGTTCAAATATTTAAACCCGATTTATCCGGCGGTCTTCCTTCATCACACTATAGCAAGAGGCCGAAATCAACGCAGGACTGGACTGAATATAAATTCCGATTCTATTCAGGCAATGTAAAATCGGCAATAATGTATTTCGGAACCTGGAGCGCAAAATCCGGGAAAGTCTGGTTTGATGATATCAAACTCGTCGAGGCAACCGCTGCTCAGGATGTGATTATCCGTCCGGGAACACCCTTGATAGTCAGAAGTGCAGATAAGGAGATTACATTTAAGGAAGGGATTGATTACAAGAAAAATCCCGGTTTGACAGAATTAAATCCGCATGGAACAACACTCAAAATTGAATTGACTAAACGAAGCGGAATATCGAACGGTGAAAATCTCCTGGTTTCAGGCTATTCAGCTGCGAGGTTGAGAAATGCAAAAGGCGGATATCAGGTAGGGCTGTGCATGTCTGAACCCGCGCTTTATGAATTCTGGGAAGAGCAGATTGAAATACTTTATCCGATTCTCAAAATGGATAAGGCTTTTCTGTCTATGGATGAAATCAGAACAGGCGGAGCTTGCGATGCATGTAAATCCAGAAACATGACAATGGGTGAAATACTGGGAGATTGCGTAACACGGCAGATGAAACTTCTCCGTAAGTTTAATCCTGAAATGGAGATCTATTGCTGGTCGGATATGTTTAATCCAAACGCAAACGCGCGTGATAACTATTTTCTAGCGTACAGCACTTTTGAAAAATCATGGGAACATGTGCCAAAGGATGTAATCATGGTGTGCTGGATTTATAGATATCGGCGGCAATCGCTTATGTTCTTTTCTGAAAATGGATTTAGAACAATGGGGTCGCCATATTACGATAGAAAAAGCCTCGATGACACTATCAAGTGGCATGATGAGCTTTCCCGGACAACCGGAAGCATGGGCATAATGTACACCACATGGAAAAACGATTATTCGTTTTTAGAGGAATTCGGAGATTATCTTTCTGATAAATCGCAGTAACTACTTCTTCTTCATCCCCGCCCAGTCAGCCATGAATTTATCAAGACCGACATCTGTCAGTGTATGACGGAACATCTGCTTTAGAATTTTATATGGAATTGTCGCGATATCAGCGCCTGCGGTGGCTGAATCAATTACATGGCGCGGATGTCGAATCGACGCTGAAAGCACTTCAGTTTCGATTGCGTAATTTTCGTAAATCTCAACAATCTCTCTTATAACTTCCATGCCGTCCTGCCCTATGTCATCCAGACGCCCTACAAACGGGCTGACAAACGCTGCTCCGGCTTTAGCGGCTAAAAGCGCCTGATTCGCTGAGAATATCAATGTCATATTTACTTTGATTCCATCTTTGGAAACTACGCTCGTGGCCTTGATTCCCTCTTCTGTCATCGGGATTTTAACAACGACATTATCCGCCCATTTAGCCAGTCCTCTTGCCTGAACAATCATCTTGTCAGCGGTTAACTCGGTAACCTCGGCGCTTACCGGACCTGGAATCAATTTGGTTATTAAAGCTATCGCTTCTTTAAAATCTCTCCCCTCTTTTGCAATGAGGGATGGATTTGTCGTAACGCCATCAATTACACCCCATGTGGATGCTTCTGTGATGTGTTCAATATTCGCTGAATCGATGAAGAATTTCATAATGTCACCTTAAAAAATTTTGCCCCGATACATAAACTAAAATCGGGGTTATTGTAATGCTCTATCGCTTAACTAATACTGCTATTATTTCTTCTTTATAATAAAGCGTCTGATATCTTCGGTTCCAGCTCCAACCATTTCCGGATGAAGCATTTTTACCATGTAATATCTTGAATTTGAATCATAAACACCCTTTTCAATAAGTTCTCCCTCTAATTCCTCGATTTTGCCTTTCATTCCCCAATTCCTGGATTTCGTAAAAACAAAAATGTCGCCGATTTTTACTTCGGCATAGCGCACACCCCTGGGAAATTTCCACTTTTTCACCTTACGCTTTTGCTTTTTCGCATACGTAAACAAATCCGGCTCTTGGGATTTGCTCTTTTTCTTTTTTGGCTTTTTAGCTACCAAAAAATGACTCCCATATAATAGGCTGCTCAGATACTCCAAACCTTTCCCAGTATCATACTGAGAATGTCAAAGTACCAGATGAAATTGATTGTCCGATTATACACAACAGGCGGCATCAGATAAAGCAAAAACTTGCGATTTCAAGTATTTTTACTCTTTCAGGGCATTAAGCGATATAACATTAAGTTATATGATATCTTTCTTTGGCTTTTCGCTTATCAACGCATACTTTATCGTATTCAATTATATGGTGTAATATTCTATTGTTTTCAACAGAGCATCCACAACATCCTCAATATCCGTTTTCGTAAGATACTGGTTAAACGGCAATGTGATTACATCATCGCCAAATAGCTCAGCATTCGGATAATCGCCATGTTCGTAGCCGTACTTGTCTTTATAATATGAATAAAGGTGAAGAGGCTTGAAATGCTGTGATACGCCAATGTTTTCAGATTTCATCGCGGACATGAATTCATTCTTTTCGCAGCACATCCTGGAAAAATCAACAAGAATCGGTAACAGGTGATGAGCGTGAGTGTTCTTCACAACTGGATCGAGTTGCGTAACACAATCAATCACCTCAAGCAAATCGCGGTAATACGAGTATAATTCAACACGTTTCTTATGATTCTCCCCTATTTTAGAGAGCTGCACTATTCCCAGCGATGCCAGAATGTCAGGCATGTTGAATTTATAACCGGGAGCGATTAGATCATAGCCAAACCCGCCATTTTTTGAGTATCGTGATTCAGCATCATCGGACAATCCATGCAGCCTGAGTGTTTTCACTTTATGATAAATCTCATCATCGTTTGTAACAATCATGCCACCCTCACCGGTGGTCAGGTTCTTTGTGGCGTAGAAACTGTAAGAGGAGGCAATTCCCAGAGACCCTACTTTCTTATTCCTCCATGTTGTTTCTACCGCATGGGCGCAATCGCCAAGTATAAACAGATTGCTTTCTTCCGCAATTGACTGCAGAGCGTCCATATCACAAGGTGCACCGGCGTAATGAACAGGAATTATTCCTCTAGTATTTCGAGTTATTTTCGATTTGATTTGCTCGACATCGATATTGCCATCCGACATATTTATATCGCAGAAAACCGGTTTGGCTCCGAGATGCTCAATCACGTTCGCAGTCGCGGGGAAAGTGTTAGGAGACGTTATTACCTCATCGCCGCTTTTGACATCCAGCACACTTAGAATCAGGAACAAACCAGCAGTGCAAGAATTTACACAAACAGCATGCCTGACTCCCGTATATTCTGCGAACGCACTCTCAAACTCATTGGATTTAACACCGGTTGTCAACCATCCGCTGTCAAGCACATCCATAACCGCTTGTTTTTCTTCTTTAGATAAAACAGGGCGTGAGAAGTCGAGGAAGTTTTTCCGTACAGGCGTTCCACCATGAATCGCCAGATTAGATTTCGTTTGCGTAATCACACTTCTAAAATCGTCATTTTGTTAGATAAACTTAAAATAATGACGGTGTCAGAGACAAAGAAAAAAACTGCATAGTGTGTCATTCCGACCCTTCGACTGCATCGAGTGTCGGAATAGCGCTATTTGGTTGCGTTTTTGCTCTACCGCCCCATCCATGCCCCACAGCATCATTGTGGGAATAATATAAAGGAGTCCGACACCCTACATTAGGAGACTCAAGGTATCTGACACCAATTTGACATAGATGTTTCTCGATTTTTCGAGTAAATAAAAAACAAAAATCCACTCTTTTTATCTTAATCTCTTTTGACTATAATGACTCGTGAAATATTTCACCTGTTTAATTCAGCCTGCTCGCACAGGCAATTTTAATTGGATTTAACGGGCGTTCAAATCATACTGAATCGGAAGTACTCGGGAAACGTAAAATGGAAACCAAACCAAACAATCATTTTCTATGGCGAAAACTCCACTCCCTTATGGGAATCATCCCTTTGGGACTCTTTTTATGCGTTCATCTTTTCATCAACTCATTCGCATTGAAAGGGCCTGAAGCTTTTGATAAAGCTGCGGGAACAATGGTGGAACTGCCGTATCTGATTATCATCGAGCTCGTCTTTATTTTCATTCCACTTCTTTTTCACATGATTTACGGCATAGCTATAATATTCTCAACTGACCCTGATTTAGTGCGATATCCAAAGGTCAGTAATCTTCTATATTTCCTCCAGCGTGCCACAGGCATTATCGCGATTATCTACGTTTTCGCCCATGTTTACAGCACAACAATCTCTCTTCGATTTGTAAATCACCAGGAAGTCAGCTATCAGTTCATGTCGTTTCTACTGGGCAATCCTGTTACTTTGCTCTTCTACGTTATCGGATTGGGGTCGATTGTTTTTCATTTCGCAAACGGACTCCGTAACTTCATGATTACATGGGGCATCACAGCCGGTCGCGATTCACAGCGCTCAATGGGATGGATATGCGTCCTTTTAGGTCTTGGAGTTTTCTTCGTCGGACTAAACGCTCTAGCGGCATTTCTAGGATATGGCATTACAATTTTCAACGGATAAACTTTCAGGTTTGTGTTTAAGCAAACTTGTTTTGCATTAACGAATAGCTAAAATAAAAAGAAGGTTAAAATCCTAAGGATAGACTGATAATTATGGCAAATTCCAAATTCTGTGTTATAGGCGGCGGACTGGCTGGTTTGATGGCGGCTTTGAAAATCGCTGAAGCTGGTCATGAAGTAGATTTATTCAGCCTTTTCGAGGTTAAAAGATCCCACTCCGCATGCGCCCAGGGCGGGATTAACGCATCCCTTAACACAAAAGGGCAGGATGACTCCATCCAGCAGCACATTTACGACACAATCTACGGTGGAGATTTCCTGGCAAACCAACCAGCGATAAAGAGATTGTGCGAAGCCGCTCCCGGAATTATCTGGATGTATGACCGCATGGGAGTAACATTCAGCCGTACACCCGAGGGAAATCTTGACCTTCGGCTGTTCGGAGGCGTAAAGAAAATGCGAACAGCTTTCGCTGGAGCAACAACAGGCCAGCAGCTGCTTTACGGCATTGACTCCCAGGTCAGGCGATATGAGGACTTGGGACTTGTTAAAAAATACGAATGGTGGGAGTTTCTTTCAATAGTAAAAGACTCCGATGGCGTTTGCCGCGGTATCACGGCATTGGATTTACGCTCCGGTGAGGTTGAATATTTCCGCTCTGATGCTGTAATCATGGCAACCGGCGGACTCGGTTTGATTTACGGCCAAAGCACAAACTCGACCAACTCAACCGGCGCGGCCGCTAGCAGGTGTTATCAGCAGGGATGCCATTTCGCAAATGGCGAGTTTATTCAAATTCACCCAACCGCAATTCCCGGCGATGACAAGAATCGACTTATGAGCGAGGCGGCACGTGGCGAGGGCGGACGTATCTGGACAATCAAAGATGGCAAACCGTGGTATTTCCTTGAAGAAAAATATCCCGCTTATGGAAATACAGTTCCAAGAGACATAGCCGCCAGAGAAATATTTAATGTGGTTAAAGAGATGGGTTTGCAGATTGATGGCGAGGATGTTGTGTATCTGGACTTAACGCACAAAGACCCTGAATTCCTGCAGCGACGTCTTGGTGGTATTCTCGAAATCTATGAAAAGTTTGTCGGCGATGACCCTAAAAAGGTTCCAATGAAAATATTCCCGTCAATTCATTACTCGATGGGCGGAATGTGGTCGGATTGGAAAACACACATGACAAACATCCCCGGACTGTTCGGCGCCGGCGAATGTGAATACAGTTATCACGGAGCCAACAGGCTAGGAGCGAATTCGCTTCTAAGCGCATCTCATGCAGGCTTGATTGCCGGTCCCGCTGCTATCAATTATGCCAGTGGACTCGAAAAACACGCGGAGGATATACCTCAGGATATTTTCACTTACGAGGAAAAACGACAGACTGAAATCAACGATAAACTCCTTAAAGGCGATGGCAAAGAGAATGCATTCAGGCTTCATAAAGAACTTGGGGAAACCATGAAGAAAAATGTGGGGATTGTTCGTTACAACGATAAGCTAAATGAGACCGAGGGAATAATAAATGACCTCCTTGAACGATTCAAAAATGTTAATCTGCATGAAAACGCAAAATGGGCAAGTTTGCCTTTGCAGTTTGCAAGACAGGTTCACGACATGATTATTCTTGCTCATGTAATTGCGGGTGGAGCATACAAGCGCGATGAATCACGCGGCGCGCACTATAAACCCGATTTCCCCAAGCGCGATGATGAAAACTGGCAGAAAACAACAATGGCGAAATATACTCCTGATGGCCCTGAGTTCTGGTATGAGGATATCGATTTGTCAATTGTAGAAACAGTCGAACGGAAGTATTAATATCATTTAAGGAAAAAGAAATGGCAGAAAAAGAGTTCATACATCTTAAGATCAAACGTCAGGATAACCCTGAATCAAAACCGTACTGGCAGGAATTCAAGATTCCCTACAAGAAGAAACACAACATCGTATCGGTTCTGATGGAGATTCAGAAGAATCCGGTTACCGCGGATAGCACACCGACAACTCCGGTAGTCTGGGAATGTAACTGCATGGAGGAGGTCTGCGGGGCGTGTACGATGGTAATCAACGGAAAAGTCCGACAGGGATGCAGCACTCTGGTTGACCATTGCAAACAGCCAATAGTGCTTGAGCCAATGAGCAAATTCCCTGTCGTTCGAGACCTGATGGTTGATAGAAATTCCATGTTCGAAAATCTAAAAAAAGCAATCGCGTGGATACCAATAGATGGTTCCTTCGATATGGGACCCGGCCCCAGAATGAGTCCCAAACAACATCTATGGGCTTATGAACTCAGCAGGTGCATGACATGCGGGTGCTGCCTTGAGGCATGTCCGCAATTTAACTCGCGATCCAGATTCATGGGAGCACAAATCGTCGGGCAGGTTCGCCTTTTCAATGCAAACGATTCAGGAAAAATGCAAGCGGAAGATAGAATTGAAGTAATGAAAGGTCAGGGCGGAATTACAGAATGCGGCAACGCTCAATTATGCCAGGATGCCTGCCCCAAAGATTTGCCGCTTCTTAACGCAATCGGGCAAATAAACAGGCAGACTACATGGTCGGGCATTTTAAAGTGGTTTAATTCAGGAGATGGTGAATAGTCAAACCTCACCCCCCAGCCCCCTCTCCACCATGTAGAGAGGGGGAGCAGGAAGCATCATGAACTTTCAAAATATACGAATAGAGTAATAAAGAAATAATTTACTTTTCTCCCATCTCCTGATGCAGGAGAGCCACTAGTGGCGAGGGGTCGGGGGTGAGGTTTTCATTTCCACAACTCACCTATTGACGAACCCCACGGCAACCGGATATAATTATTAGTGTAAATACGCTTGGATCTCTTAAGGGGACCGAGACGGCAAAGTTGAAGTAACGCGAAAGCGTTTAAACCATCATTGTCGGATGGTTTTTTTACTGAATCGTCCTAATCCCCTTTAGAGGGGGTTAATTTATTATGAACGATAGAATAACAACAAAGACGATTAAAGACATGAAACGCCGTGGTAAGCGGATAGTAGAACTGACCGCTTACGACTATCCATCCGCTATGCTCGCCGATGAAGGCGATGTTGATATTATTCTTGTCGGCGATTCCCTTGGAATGGTTGTTCTCGGATATGAAAATACTCTTCATGTTACTGTTGAAGATATGATTCATCACACCAAAGCGGTTGTCCGTGGCGCGAAAAAACCTCTGATTGTAACTGACATGCCGTTTATGAGCTACCAGGTTTCCAAAGAACAGGCATTGGAAAATGCGGGACGCCTCGTTCAGGAAGGCGGCGCGCACGCTGTCAAACTGGAGGGCGGCGGCAGGATGGTCGAAACAGTCGATTTTATAACATCAGCAGGAATCCCGGTGCAGGCTCATCTCGGACTCACTCCGCAATCAATAAACAAACTCGGCGGTTATTTCATTCAGGGAAAAACAGATAAGGCCGCTCGTCAGATGCTTGATGATGCCAAAGCTCATCAGGATGCCGGAGCGTTCAGCCTTGTTTTGGAATGTGTCCCTGAGGACCTTGCGGGACTAATCTCAAATGAATTGAAAATACCCACAATTGGAATCGGAGCAGGGAGAAAAACAGATGGCCAGGTACTTGTTTTTCACGACCTTCTCGGCTACTCACGCGGATATCTCCCTAAGTTCGTAAGGCGTTATGAAAATCTCGCTGATTCAATCAAGAATGCGATATCCGGTTTTTCGCATGACGTTCGCAACGGCGATTTCCCCGGAGAGGAAGAAATTTACAAAATCAAGAATCTTGACCTTTCAGAATTGATTAATCAAATGAAACTCGAAGAGGAGATAAGTGGCTAGGATTTGATTGAAGCATTTGAAAAAGAGAAACTTCGAAGTGTACTGCAGGATATCCGGGCATCGCAAAAGACAATCGGATTCGTCCCGACTATGGGATTTCTTCACGATGGACATCTCTCTCTGGTTAAAAACTCTGTTGAGAAATGCGATTTCACAGTGGTAAGCATCTTTGTTAATCCAACACAGTTTGGTCCAAACGAGGACCTTGATAACTATCCTTGTGATTATGACAAAGACAAGGAACTTATTGAAAACGCTAAAGCTGATTTGATCTTCTATCCCGAAAAGGAATCGCTTTATCCCGATGGATTCTCGACATGGATTATCGAAGATGAAGTATCAAAACTCCTTTGCGGCAAATCCCGCCCGACGCATTTCAAAGGCGTCCTAACAATAGTCGCAAAACTTTTCAATATTGTGCTTCCTGATTATGCGTTCTTTGGACAGAAAGATTACCAGCAACTGCTTTTGATAAATAAAATGGTAAGGGAACTTGATTTTCAAATCGAAATTATTTCCTGCCCCATTGTCCGCGAATCTGACGGCATTGCGATGAGTTCACGTAATAAACATCTTAGCGATAAAGAGCGCAACGATGCTCTTGTTCTATCGAAAGTTCTTTTTGAAATCGAAAAGGTTTTTCAGGATGGCGAATCCGATACAAAATCGCTTACTTCATTAAAAGACAAAATTATCTCGGACAGTAATTCCAAAAACGTTATAATAGAGTACTTTGAGATTCTTAATCCCGATAATCTTGAATCGCTTGATAAAATAGAGAATTCCGCTCTGGTTGCAATTGCCGGCAAATGCGGCTCAACCAGGCTTATTGATAATATAATTCTTAAGTGATCATGTGAGGCTTCTATGTTTAGAGAAATGATGAAATCAAAAATACACCGCGCGACAATCACCGAATCTGATTTGAACTATATCGGAAGTTTGTCGATTGATTCTGATCTGATGCGTACCGCTGATATCAAACCGATGGAAAAAATCAGCGTGGTGAATATAAACACAGGCGCGAGGTTTGAAACATACGCGATTGAAGCCCCGCCCGGCAGCGGAACAATTGGACTTAACGGCGGCGCGGCGCGTCTTGGTATGCAGGGAGACCTGATAATTATAATCACTTACGCATACCTCGAAGCAAATGAACCTTACGAGGGTAAAGTCGTTCTTGTTGATGAGAAGAACCAGCCTACTGATGTTCAACTGATTTCAGAGCAGAACGTCGCGGTTTAAATCAACTCGAATTTAATAATTTATGGCCTGATAATCTGAGTGTGCAACCATGAAAGAACTGATAAATGAAATAAACGAACTAAAACACCAAAGGGACGCTATCATAATCGTACACAACTATCAGTGTGATGAGGTTCAGAATATCGCTGATTTCCTTGGCGATTCGCTTGAAATGGCGAAGGTCGCGCGTGATTCCGACAAAAGCGTGATTGTCGTTTGCGGAGTCGATTTCATGGCGGAAACAGCTAAAATCCTTTCACCAAACAAGACTGTCCTGATTCCCGATAAAGACGCTACATGCCCGATGGCTCACATGATTGACACTAAAATACTGGCTGAATTAAAAGATAAAAACAATGATTCGCTGGTCATGTGTTATGTCAATTCGACCGCTGAGATTAAAGCTCACAGCGATGTCTGCTGCACATCCGCAAACGCGGTTAAACTTGTTGATCATTTCGCTAACGGACAGCCTGTTTTATTTATTCCAGACATGTCTCTTGGCAATTATTGCAAAGTTGAAACGGGCAAGGATGTCATTCTCTTTGACGGTTTCTGCCCTACTCATCACAGGATATTTCCTGAAGATGTGAAAAAGGTAAAAGAGGAACATCCTGCCGCGCTTGTGTTATCTCATCCTGAATGTTTCGAGGAAGTTATCAACATGTCCGATTATGTCGGTTCAACATCGGGTATCGTGCGCTTTATCGAGAAATCAGATTGCAAGGAATTCATTATCTGCACTGAGCAGGGACTTTATCACCGGCTGAAAAAGGAAAATCCTGAAATAACGATTTACTCTCCATGTGAATTGAATATATGCCCCAACATGAAAAAGATATCTCTTGAGGATGTCCGCGACAGTTTGGAGAATATGCAATTTGAGATTAA
This sequence comes from uncultured bacterium, assembly GCA_965369605.1. GTDB lineage: Bacteria > JAJVIF01 > JAJVIF01 > JAGGVT01 > JAGGVT01 > JAGGVT01. Next base: position 9,233 of record CBDURE010000004.1, on the reverse strand, counting down.
CCTGTCTGATAATATCATCCAAAAGGCAAACAAAGCTCTTGAAAGGATGTTGACTCTCTGAACATGATACTCAAAGTGGGAATAATCGGGCTTGGCGCGATAGGAAATTATCTTGCAGAGCGGATAATTGAATCCGGCAAATTCCAACTTTCAGCGGTTTATGATATTGATGAAAGCAGATACCATGAATTTTCAAAAACACTTAACTCCCCTATTCTGCATCTTCCTGTAAACGAATTTCCCAATGACACGGATATATTTATCGAATGCGCCTCAGTCGATGCTGTCGAGGATATAGTCAAAGAGGGACTCAGCCGTTCCAAAACAGTAATCATCGCATCAATTGGAGGGTTGATTGAAAAACAATCGCTTTGGGATATTATCAACTCGTCAAATGGAAAGTTGATGCTGCCATCATGCGCGATTGGCGGATTGGACATTATCAAGGCTATTCCCAGGGATGATATCGAGGAATTAACGCTGACCACCAGAAAGAATCCTAAATCGCTGACAGAGGAATATTCAGATATCGAAAGTGAAGTGGAAATATTTTCATCCAATGCCGGAGAAGCTGTTAAGAAATTTCCACGCAATATAAATGTCGCCGCGTTGCTTTCAATTGCCGGGATAGGCCCTGATAGAACAAAAGTCAGAATTATCGCTGACCCTAATGTTGAACGTAACATTCATGAGGTTTCTATAAAAAGCAAATCTGGTAATTACAAGATCACATGCGAAAATTTCCCATTCGAGAGCAATCCGAAATCATCGAAACTTGCGGCGCAATCAATTTGGGCATCGCTGGATTACATGGACAGCAATATTTCAGTTGGTCTTTAGTTTCATTAGAGGTTAATCACATAAATGAGTTTATTAACACAACCAGAACCGATTCATTATGAGGAACTGATTCTACGCGCATTAAAAGAGGACCTTCAATTCGGAGACATTACCACCGATAACATGAATCTTTCCGCTACTCCCGTATCCGCCGATCTTATCGCGAAGGCATCAGGTGTTATCGCTGGTCTTCCTGTTTTAATGCACACGTTCATAATTATTGATGAAAACACCACTTTCGACGATTTCGAAATATATTTCAATGATGGCGATTCCATTTCAGATGGCGACATAATTGCAAAATTTAATCTCCCACCTGACACGCTTCTAAAAGGTGAGCGAGTAGCTTTAAATCTCCTGACTCATTTAAGCGGAATAGCTACAATGACAAATCGCCTGGTTAAACTGGTTGGAGAAAGTAAAACAAAAATATCAGATACGCGAAAAACACTGCCCGGAATGAGACTACTTCAGAAATACGCTGTGAAAGCAGGCGGCGGGACCAATCACAGATTTTCACTGTCAGATGCTGTCATGATTAAAAACAATCACATTGCTCTTTCAGGTGGAATAAGAGACGCTGTCAATCAGATTAAAAGCAAAATAGGCCATACAGTGAAGATTGAGGTTGAGACATCCGATTTAGAAGATGTGAAGGAAGCGTTGAAATGCGATGTCGATATAATCATGCTCGATAATTTCACGCCCGAAGAAGCTAAAGAAGCAGTTGAACTAATCGATGGTAAAGCGATTGTTGAGCTTAGCGGTGGCATAAACGAAAGCAATATTGTGGAGTATTCATCAATCGGAGCTGACGTTATCAGCATTGGGGCGTTGACTCATTCAGTGAAAGCTCTGGATATCGCTTTGCATATTAAAGATTAATTTGCAAAAAAGGGGACTGTCCCTGAAATGCTTATAAACACGATAAACACTAAGGGATTAGGTAGTGTCCATTGAAACCGTCAAGTTTAATGCCTGTTGTGGACTGTCCCCTTTTTTGCAATTAACGGGAGTGCCTGCTGTTTAAATGCGGCCGGTAATACATTATAATTGGAATTTGAAATTTAAACCTTATTCGGACTTTTCGAATAAGTAATCACTTTGGAGGCAGATATGCCTGAATTCAAAGTTACACCTCAGGACACAATAACATTCCTTCAGGAATACATCGACGGCATCAATGATCAGATTGATGAGATGCTTGAAGGACATAACATAAAGCGCGAGATTATGGCGTTACAGCTTCGCATTAAAGTTCTCAAGCGCGCTCCGGGAAATCCATTCACGGAGAAAATTAAAGAACTTGAAAAAGAACTCAAAGCCTGCGATGAAAATTATGTCATATTGAATCCGCAGATTGAGAGTCTTGAGGCTGAACGGCATTATTACCGTGAACTTTTAAATGAAGTCAGCAGCTAGGCGGATTTCATACTGAATGCTCCTCACTATAGACATAGGAAACACCAATATAGTAATCGGTCTGTTTGAGGGTGATAATCTCATTACTCGATGCCGGGTCGAAACCAATCACAACGCCACATCCGACCAGTACGGCAGTGAAATAATCGGGCTTCTAAACCTTCGTTTCGGTGAAACTCTCGCCCCAAAGGGAATAATTATTTCTTCAGTAGTTCCGCCCCTCATTGGAACATTCGAAAGGCTGTGCAGTGATTTCTTCAATATTACTCCTCTAATTGTAAATCCTGGAATTAAAACAGGGATAGCTATCAAGTATGACGATCCCCGTAAAGTCGGCGCTGACAGAATTGTAAACGCTGTAGCTGGTGCGCATATTTATGGCGTACCCTTAATCCTTGTCGATTTTGGAACCGCGATTACCTTCTGCGCTGTCAACGAGAAAAAGCAGTATCTTGGCGGAGCTATTTTCCCGGGAATGCGTATCGCCTATGATGCTCTGTTCATGCGAGCTGCAATGCTTAATCGTTTCGATTTAAAGGGAACGAAAAAAGCGATTGGAACAAGCACTGAGGAATCACTTCAAAGCGGCGCTATTTTCGGTTACTCATCAATGATTGAAGGCATGATCAAGAGATTCAAAAAGGAATTGTCAGGCGATATTAAAACCGTCGTTACTGGCGGTTACTCCAAACTTTTTATAAAGTCAATCAAGGGCATAGATCATTTTGATGAGGATTTAACACTGAAAGGTCTTAGGCTTATTTACCTTTTCAACTCAGGCAATAATAAAAAAAGAAAATGACAGATTCCACTTTGAAATTCAATCTGGAAAAAGATACTAAAATCACGTTCCTTACTGGAGCGGGAATTAGTTCTGAAAGCGGAATTCCCACATTCAGAGGAGAGAAAGGGCTTTGGGAGGAAGTTGATATTGAAAAATACGCCACTCTTGAAGGTTTTAACAATGACCCAAAAACAGTGTGGGAATGGTATGACATGCGACGTACTCAGGCAAAGGAATGCAAGCCAAACAAGGCGCATGAGGTAATCGCGAAACTTGAGCAGGCTGGATACGATGTCGTTGTAATCACTCAGAACATTGATAATCTACACAGGGATGCCGGAAGTGAAAATATAATTGAACTTCACGGAAATTTGTGGTTTGTAAGATGCACAAGATACTGCGGAGTCTGGGAGGACAGAACAGCGCCATTCCCGGACCTTCCACCGGTTTGCGCATGCGGATCGATGCTTCGCCCGCATGTTGTCTGGTTTGGTGAAAATCTGGATGAAAGCATTTTAGCAGGCGCTTTCATGCGTGTATCGAATACTGATCTCTGTATCGTTGTCGGAACAAGCGGACTTATCTATCCAGCAGCCGGAATGGCTGAAATGGCGCGCAATGAGGGAGCGCATGTGGTTGAGTTAAATCTTGAGGAAACTCCGATTTCGCAAATAGCACACGAGAGCCATTTCGGAAAAGCCGGCGAATCGCTTCCAAAACTGTTTGGTGAGTACATTGGGTAAAAATACGCAAAAGAAATGGCTCAATCCCAGGAGATTAATTATTATCATCGTCATCGTACTTATTCTTCTTTTCGGATTGATCCTCGATTATGTTTCTCCCATATCTTTAAAAGATTCTGATATTGACGCTCAGAATACTAATCGCGAATACGGAGTGCAATAATGACACTAAAAATCGGAATAGCCCAGTTTTCACCCGCATTGGGCGATTTAAACAGGAATTTAAAAACCATCCACTCATATATCGACAAGGCTCGCGATGACAACTGCGGACTTGTTACGTTTCCAGAAAACGCCCTCACCGGATATTTCCTGCGTGACCTTGCAAGTGAGGTCGCTCAATCTCTCGACAGTGAAATAATCAGTGAAATAGCTGACGCTTCAAAAGATATTGACATCATTCTTGGGTTTGTTGAAAACTCAAAAAACATGGATAACTACCTGTCAGCATCATATTTTTCGAAAGGAAAACTTGTTCATACGCACCGTAAAATCTATCTTCCGACTTATGGAATGTTCGAGGATTCGCGTTACTTTGCCCATGGTGAAAGGGTGCGCGCGTTTGACACATCATATTCACGCATGGGGATGTTAATCTGCGAGGATGCGCTTCATCCCGTACTCAGTTATGTCCTTGCAATGGATGGCGCATTGGTTATTCATATAATCGCAAATTCACCGTTAAGAGGTTTTCTTAAAAAGGAGGTTGATACGCTTGAAAAATGGGAGGAAACCATCCATTACCTGTCCCGGCTTTACGGCATATATGTTATTTACACAAACCGTTCAGGTTTTGAGGATGGAATTCAATACGGCGGAAATTCAATCGTTTTTGACCCAAACGGTGAAGTTCTCAATCGGGCAAAAAAAGGCGAGGATGACTTTATAACAACAACAATCTCGATTGATGAAGTCCACAGGGCAAGAACCAGAATGCCTCTTGTCAGAGATGAGATAATCCCCCTTTCAATAAAGGAGCTGGAGCGTATCTACAAGGATAAGATATAAACAGTTACTGGAAGTGCTGCTATTTTGGGACTGTTGAAAAAACTAAATGTGTAGGGGCAAACCTTTTGTTACCCTGAAGGATGTAATAAATACAGGGCAAACACAAGGTTTGCCCCTACAGTCCGGTAAAAATGATAAAATCAAAAGGAATCAACGTTAACGTTTAAGCGCATGGATTTCGCCAATGAAATAATCATCGACTACCGCATTCTCGCTATGGATTTATTCCAGCTTTTCATGGTGGGTATATCCTTCTTTATGGCTTATCCTGAATTTCGACGCAACAGGCTCCCGGAATACATTTACCTGATGAGCGGATTGATGTTCCTTACCCTGCATTTTTTAATCCGCGTCTATTTCGGCGCATCGTATGAACTGCTGCAAATACTTCACCTTCCCTCTGTCGAATTCCTCGGAAGTTTTCTTGAAAGTATCGGACTGGTTTTAATCGCCTATTTCTTCTCAACTGGAATTATGCGCGACACCCACCTGCCTCTCAGATTGGGACGAGTCATGATGCTTGGGATTATTGGGCTTGCCTTTCTGACAATTATTATTGGATTGGTTGGATTATTCGAGGCAAACAGTGCATGGGTGTTACTTGGGCGACCGGCTTTCAGAATGGCTGTACTTCTGGTTATCCTGGTCACGGTAACTCAGTTTTCAAACGCTGAGACAAAACCAACTCATGCAATTGCGGCTTTTATTTCACTTGCGATTGCTCATCTTTATCATCTCTTGGATTACTCATCAGGAACACAGACTGGATTAATAGCTAACATATTCCCGTGGCCGTACATATTCAATCCCATTGGCTACTTCCTTGTGGTTACCGCCATTTTCAGCAATATTACAGACGAGCAAATGCTTCTGACTCATCAGCTAAAACGAAGGAGCACAGAACTTCAAACCGCGACATCCAACCTGACTCGGCTTAATCAACTATCAACAAATCTGCTTCGAACAACCGAACTAAAGGGAATCATCAGAATGATTCTCGACAGCCTGAGCCTCGATCTGGGATTCAGAAACGCCGCTTTGTTCATTCTCGAAAAGGAAAGCGCCACACTAAGAGCTTATAAAATCAGCCAGCTAACAGGGGCGCCTGTAAGCTATCCGCAGATAAGCATCATCGAAAACTCATTCATTTCAAGATGTTTCCTTGAGGCAAAACCCCTTTTCTTTAGTTCAAGTATAAATCCCGCCAATTCCGCTTTTTTACGCGATTTCGATTTTTCAGCCAGAATCGCGATAATCCCCCTTCTCACTAAAAAGGAGGTCGAATGTTACGAACTAAATGATTGCAAAAACAAAAACTGCCCGGTTCAGAGTCTCGACTTGCATATCTGCTGGATGATGGATGAAAGAGAATGTCCATGCGGTAAAATCGACTCGGATGAAAAATTATTAAAATGCCTCAATTGCCCTTCTTTTAATCTGGCTGGAATGATCGTTATCGATAACCGAAGTTCCAAAGTCAAATCGGATGAAAACATCATGTCGTTCCTTGAGACGTATGCAAATAATGCTGGTATGGCGCTTCAGAACGCGTATCTCGTTGAAAATCTTTCAAAGGAATCGATGCTGAGAACAGCAACATTGAAAAACCTTCCGGTTGGCGTGATTGTTCTTGGCGTAAACGGCGAGATTCGCGAATTCAACTACGCCATGAGCCAGATTAGCGGATTGAGTGAGGACGAAACTCTTGGCATGCATTATGAGAAAGTTCGCATTGTCGATGACACCGACAAATATCATGAGCAGGCAAGGAATTTTCTTGACAGCATGTCAACAATGATTACAGATGATATTTTAAATCATACTCTCAATGTTGGCAGCGTTTCAAAGATACTCAACGTTAGAATGAGGCCCATACTTAAGAACCAGCGATTTAACGGATTAATTATCATGGTCGAGGATATTACCTCAATGAAGGAACTGGAACGCCAGTTGATTCGTAGTGAATCACTTGCGAATATGGGCCAGCTGGCAATGGGCATTGCTCATGAGATTAACAATCCTCTTGCAGGAGTATCCGGCGTTTTGCAGGTGCTTGAAAATAGATTCAATGAGGATTCATCTGAAAGAAAAGCGCTTACAACCGCAAAGAAAGATTTGAAGAGAGCGTCCGGAATTATTAAAGACCTGCTTAATTTCGCCAAACCAAATCCGCCGGATAAAAAACTCGTTGATATAAACAGCATTCTAAATGAGTCTGTCGATTTCATCCCCTATCAGCCGGGTGGTGGAAATATCACTCTCGTAAAGGACATGGACGAAAATCTTCCGCTTATCAGCGTTGACCCTGACCAGATTCATCAGGTTATTACGAATTTAATTCTTAACTCCATATCGTCTATGAAGAGCAAATCCGATGTAAAGGCGTCGATGAAATTCACAACATGGTTTGACAACAACCATGTTTATATCCAGATTGAAGACAACGGAAAAGGCATACCGCCTGACAAGCTAAACAAAATATTCGATCCGTTTTTCACTACAAAGGGTTCCGGCAAAGGCACAGGACTCGGCTTGAGTTTTTGCGACAGGATAATTAACGATCACGGAGGCATTATTTCCGTTAGAAGTGAACCCGACAAAGGCGCCTCTTTCATTTTGAAAATCCCCAGAAGAAGCAGCTCCTGACTTACTTCCAGATTCCATGATAAGATAATGTCTTCTAGCAATGTGATGCCAAATATTCTTGAGTCGGATTGCAAATATGAATCGGGAGACAATCATGACAAACACCAGCAGAACATTCAGGATTTTTGTCAGTTCGACTTTTGATGATATGAAGGCGGAACGTAATGCGCTTCAGGAGAAGGTGTTTCCGAAACTTCGCAGATTATGCCGGGAGAACGAATGCCGGTTTCAGGCAATCGACCTCAGGTGGAGTGTGACCGAGGAGGCATCGAAAGACCATCGCACAATGGATATCTGCCTGGGTGAATTAAAGCGATGCCAGGATGTTACCCCCCGCCCGAATTTTATCGTTCTCCTCGGTGACCGGTATGGCTACCGTCCATTACCAGCGCGAATTCCTGCTGATGAATTTGACTCACTGCTTGGATTTATCGATGATGAGCAGGACAAAAAACTAATCCAATGGGATGAGAATAAACCTGATGGCGGTGGCGGATGGTATCGCCGCGATGACAATGCTGACCCGGCTGAATATGTCCTTCAACCATGTACAGGCATTTACGAGGACAGGGATACATGGAAACCTGTCGAGAGAAAGATGCACGAGCTTCTTCTCACTGCAGCCAAAAAGGCTGAATTCGATGATTTGCAGATTGAGAAATTCGAGCGGTCAGCGTCCGAACTGGAATGTAATCATGGTGTGTTCAATGCTGAAATCGACCATGCATTCTGCTACTTCAGGACAATCACAAATTATGATGAAATAAATGAACAGCAAAGGACAACCTATTATGAAAAGGATGATGAATCTCAACACCTTCTCAAAAATCTAAAAAAACGACTTGAGAAGCAGATTCCCGATGATCAAATCTTTAAATTCAATGCTGCTTTGAAAAATCAAGATGAATCAATAGAAGTCACTAGTGACCATCTGCAGGTTTTGTGTGATCGTGTAGAGGCTGATTTAACCCGAGCAATTCAATCTGAAATCGACAAGTTTGAGCAGCAGACTGATCTTGAAAGGGAAATAGAAGCTCATAACAAATTCCGTCTTGATAGAGTAAAAGGATTCCTCGGACGTGAGTCTGTTAAATCGGAAATTCAGGAGTATGTCCGCGAGGGTGCAAATCATCCGCTTGTGCTCTGGGGTAAATCGGGATCAGGGAAATCAGCATTAATCGCGGAATGTGTCGGACAGGCCAGCAAAGAATTCACGGACAGAAAGACAATTTACCGCTTCGTTAGCGCCACTCCCGGATCAATCGATTTGAGATTCCTTTTAGAATCCTTATGTGATGAATTAGAGCATAAATTCGATTTTGAACCTCGAAAGAAAGGCCCTGATGAGAAAGCGGATATCGGTAGCATTACAATTAAGTTCAATGAGTATATTGCCAACATTCCAGATGGGCAGAAACTAGTAATATTTCTGGATGCACTCGATCAGCTCAGTACCGAACACGGCGCACATGCGCTTAACTGGTTTCCAAAAGATATAAAAGAAAACGTGCGGATTGTGATAAGCGCACTTGAGCGTGATGATGAAACCGATCCCGCAGGCGAGTGTTTAAGAAGGATTCACGAATACCACGTCGATGACAAGCTCGTTGAACTAACTCCGATGTCACCCGAAGAGGGCAAAGAAATTCTGCTCACCCGTTTAAAAAACGCACAACCTTCAAGGAAACTTCAGGATGAGCAGTGGGATGACATAATCACAAAGTTCAAGAAACATGGCATGCCACTTTATTTGAAAGTGGCATTCGAAGAGGCAAAGTGGTGGAAATCTT
>CBDURE010000003.1:0-57549 GCA_965369605.1 uncultured bacterium | reverse complement strand
AGTGTAGCGTATGTCCTGACACACGGTGTAGCGTATGTCCTGAAACCGTACATTTAAAACCCACCCCTACATTAATAAATCCGACACAACAATCCGTGAGTGTTTATTTCACCTGTTCCGCACTATCATTCAACTCGTTAATCAGCTCGTGATGAATCTTAATCATTTCCTCTATCGCGACCTCAGGCTTGATTTTCCTTCTCTCGCCGGTTTTACGAATTTTAATCTCAACCAATCCATCCTTCAAAAAACTCTTTCCTATTATAAGATGAATTGGAATGCCGATTAAATCAGCATCCTTGAATTTGACACCGGGATTATATTCGCGATTATCCCACAAAACATCCTTGCCAAGTTCCTGCAGTTTTTCATAGATATCCTTCGCGGTTTCCATGATTGATGATTCAGCCTGCATAAGTGAGATGATTATAAAGTCAAACGGCGCGATTGTAGCAGGCCAGATTATTCCAAAATCATCCGCGTGAGTATCCACAGTTCCTGACATGATTCGTTCAAGCCCGATTCCGTAACAGCCCATTATCAGGGGATTATCGACGCCATTAGAGTCAGTATATTTTGCATTCATCGCCTTTGAGTATTTCGTTCCCAGTTTGAATATGTGCCCAAGTTCCACCGCGCGACTGATTTTTATATTTGAGTCGCAGTTCGGACACCCCTCGCCATCGTTAACTACACGAATATCTTTCACTGTCTTCATGGAGAAATCGCGGCCAGGCACAATGTTCTTAATGTGATAATCGTTTTTATTCGCGCCGGAAACATAAGATGCGCCTTCCACAATCGATTCATCAACAATAATCCAGGGTTTTGTTTTCCATCCGATTGGACCGATGAATCCCGCATCAGCGCCTGCCATTTCAACTATTTCGTGAGGTTCCATCGCTCTGTATTCACAACCGATTGCTATCATCAGTTTATTTTCATTGACTTCAAGATCGCCACGAATCAACGCGAGTACAGGTTTGTCATTCGCAATCACAAGAACTGATTTCATCAGATCCTTTTGGTTAACACCGATGAATTCAGAAACAGCATCGATTGTTTTTTTATCAGGCGTGTGAACGTCCTCAGGCTCCGGAGGATTATCCACAACCTCACTTACCTGATTCAACCTGCTTTTCGCGACTTCGCTGTTGGCAGCGTATCCGCATTTTTTGCAGGTAATGACTGTGTCCTCGCCATCGGGAGTCAGCTGCATGAATTCCTGGCTTCCCGTTCCGCCCATTAATCCGGATGATGCACCAACAATCGAATATTCCAGCCCACAACGGTGATAGATTCTTTCGTAGATAATTCGCTGGTTGTCATACGATTTATCCAGGCCTTCCTGTGAGAAATCGAATGAATAGGCATCCATCATGGTGAACTGACGTCCGCGAATCACACCGGCGCGCGGGCGGGCCTCATCGCGGAATTTGGTTTGAATCTGATACCATGTTTGAGGCAATTCCCGATAACTTGAAATGAAAGAACGCGCAAGGTCTGTGATTACCTCTTCATGCGTAGGTCCAAGGCAAAGGTCACGTCCCCTGCGGTCTTTAAGGCGAAAAAGGACATCGCCGAAATCAGTCCATCGATTACATTCCTCCCATAATTCACGCGGACTTAAAACCGGCATGTTTATTTCCTGGCATTCGAAACGATTTTGCTCCTCGCGTATTATCTGATCGATTTTCTTCATCACACGCCATCCAAGCGGGAGGAAGGAATGCACTCCGGCGGTTAGACGTCTAATCAATCCGGCTCGAAGCATCAAGCTGTGCGCTCGAGTATCAGCCTCGGAGGGCACCTCTTTCAAGGTTGGCATCAGGAAATGGCTCAGTTTCATCATCTACTCCACGTTGTTTAGTTTGATAGCGGAAATCAATCCGAAATCAAGTCCTTTTTAAAAGAAACTATTATAACAATCGGAGTATGAATAACGGAAATGTAATTTATGGATATATGGAACAATCTGCATGGGAGCGCTGGTTTACAACCGGCGCGTTAAGTTGTTCACCCTCTTCATTTTAGCGCAATCACGCTAATGCGCCGGTTATAAACCGGCGCTCCCAGGTTTATTTTTAAAATTAAGTGGCTGAATATGCGGAAGCCCCGGCATGCCCACGATGGTTATTTGGCTGGATTCACATTTTCTAATAAGTGCATGTAGGGTTACGGCAAAGTGAGGTTTTTCAACAAGCCCTATAAACCGGCGCTCCCAGGTTTATTTTTAAAATTAAACTACATGCAAGTCGCAGATTTTTCTGAAGTGGTGGCCATAGATTGATAGCGTCACCGCGAGTGGAAACAGTTGTGGACGTTTTGCCAATGTCCAGAAAACAAGTTTCCAAAAGTGTTTTCGCTCCCTGCCGATTACTCCCAACAGGACGATTGATTTGAGCATTGCCATTATGCCGTTAGCGCTGATTCTAGTTTTTATTTTCGGAGCTTTGTATTCACGAAGAAACGTTTTAACCCTTTTGTAGTATGGCTTTGGCGCATAGATGCCTCTGAGTATATTTTTATATCCCTCTCGGAGTGTTTCAATATTCATGGTTGGGATTATATTTGTGGTGCCATCGACATTATCACCGGTCATTTTACCTATTATACGATCCTCCCTTTTCAATCTTTCATACAGCTTCGTGCCGGGAGGAGCCTGAAGGAGTCCGACCATCGCTGTTACAATGCCGCTTTTCTGGATAAAATCGATCTGGCGCTGGAAAATAGATTCGTTTTCATTGTCGAATCCTACAATGAATCCGCCCTGCACCTGAAGTCCAAAACGCTGCATTCGCTTGATATCCTGAACCATGTCGCGATTCTTGTTCTGCTTCTTGCTGCACTCAATCAAACTTTCCTCATCAGGAGTTTCGACTCCGACAAACACGGTGTCGAAACCTGCATCGACCATTAACTGCATCATCTCTTCATCGTCAGCCAGATTAATTGAAACTTCAGTGTTAAAAGGAATTCCCTTTTTGTTTTTCTGCCACTCTATCAAAGCTGGCAGAAGTTCCTCTTTCAGGCGTTTACGGTTTCCGATTAAATTGTCATCCACAAAGAAAACGCCATCACGCCAGCCAAGTTTGTGAAGAGAGTCAAGTTCGTTGATTATTTGCTCAGCGGTTTTAATCCGCACTTTATGCCCGAACAGCGATGTAACGTTGCAGAAGTCACAATGGAACGGGCATCCGCGTGAGTACTGGATGCTCATGGATGCGTATCGTTTTAGATTCAGAAGTTCCCACATTGGAGCAGGCGTATTTTTAATGTCGGGAAATTCAGTGCTGGTGTATATTCGTTTTGCCTTTCCGTTTTTGAAATCCTCAAGGAATTTTGGCAGTGTTATTTCCGCTTCGTTTAGTATCAGGTGATCGACCATATCGAAACAATCAGGTTCGATTGTGAAAAGAGAGCCACCAGCAACAACAGTAATATCTCGCTCCTTGCAGGTTTCAATAATTATCAACGCGGATTCCTTCTGGACAATCATTCCGCTGATGAAAACACAGTCAGCCCATTCAAGTTCCTTATCAGTCAATTTTTCTATATTTAGATCAACCAGTTTTTTATTCCACTTTTCGGGAAGCATTGCGGCGACGGTAATCAGACCAAGGGGGGGCAGTGTCGCTCGCTTGTGGATGAATTTTAGTGCGTGCTTAAAGCTCCAGAATGTGTCGGGGAATTTAGGGTATATTAGAAGAATGTTCATTTTATGCTCTATAAAACAGATTAAATCCACTACTCTTATAACAACAGATTGTAGCGCAATGTTCATAAATAAGTTAGCTATTTGTAATAATATCATTAAGTTTGTTTAATGCAACACTCCGTGGTGCGGTAATGAAGCTGTCTCAGAACTCGTTTTTTTCTGTCATTCTGAGCGAAGCGAAGAATCTCTTCTGGACAGCGTGGATTAATTATGTCGGGTTTAATCATCAACACAGCAACTTATAGATTCTTCGCTTCGCTCAGAATGACAAACTTTCTTACAAATGGCAAACGTTCTTACGAATGACAAACTTTCTTACGAATGACAAACTTTCTTACGAATGGCAAACGTTCTTACATATAATGGGGTTCTAAGACAACGTCCAAGCAGTGCAATTACACATAATGGTTCATCAGTAGAACGGGGGTTCACTACAACCTGCTAACTTACTAACTTACTAACTTGCTAACCTGCTAACTTTCCTTCTTTTCGTTTACTGCATATAACCCAAACCCTGCAAAGTGCGGCGGATTTCCTCATCTGCGGATGATGTTGATACATCCAGTCCAAAAAATGCGTTTGTGAATTCACCGTATGTTTCAACTACCTGCACTGGAAAGGTCTCCATGAATTCGTTTTTCAACGGGTCTGTCAGTACTTTGCCGTTGTCGAGCATGTAATCTGCTACCGGGAGTCCGAGCATTGCCAGAATTGTCGGCGCGATGTCATACATTCTCGCGTTTTTGATTTCGTAACCCTCTTTCGCAAGTGGGCCAACCATGATTATAACGCTGTCGAACTGGTCGTGGTTGCCTGAGTGGTAGTTTCTAATTGCAATCATGTCGAGAGATATAGATGAGCCATCGGGAAGGACTATCTCATCCTTGAAATTTGATTCAAACAAAGCTCGATTCAATAACGCGATAATATCTCCCTGTCCATCATTTTCGTTTATCTCTTTTGCTGTTGGTTTGCGAACCTCTTTGAAAAGCGGCATGCCGGAATCTTTTAGCTTTAGATTCTTCAGAGCGTCAATCAGGTTCTGTCGAACCTCTCCCTCCTCCTTGCCTGCTTTTACCGCGCCAAGCGGAGTGCCATCCAAATCCTTGAAATCGTTCGATCGCTTGTTGATTCTGATAAACCGCTTTTTATCCCAGGGCTTTACCGTGATTTCATGAACAAGGCTTGTTGCCAGATCGATTTTGTCGTCGTCTTTGAATGATAGGAATCCAAGATTATGAAGAAGCGGGTTGAGAGATATGTAATTTGATTTAGGCACATACTGGAACCCGTGGTCTGAAACGATTACCAAAGTTGTTTTGTCATCTAACTCATCAAGAACCTGTCCGAGGAGTTCATCGTGATATGAATAATACTCGCTAAGCACTTTACCGAACATTAAATTCTCCTCAGGAGTTACCGTTGCCTCTTTGGGAGCGGCGATATCGATGTTGTCATACTTCCAGAATTTATGGCTGACACCGTCAATTCCGTTGCAGTATATTCCTGTCAGGCGAGTGTCGAATTTATTCATCATTTGAAGGCCTGAGTTCACAGCAAGAGCATCGTTTCGGTAAGCGTTTCTCAGAAAGTTATATAGAAAATCGTTTTGCTTGTTTTCATAAACCCAGTTTAAACTTCCATACTTGAAATCGCCCCAGTAATCTTTTCCAAGATTACCCTTGTTAATCCTGCTTAAATCTCCAATGACCCTGTCCGCTTTGGTTTCACCCCACTCGGCTGTGTATTTCTCTTTCAAGCCGCGAAGATCCTCTGAAATATCCGCTGGATAGAAAAGGCTTAATTCCTCGACATCCCTGAAACCGAAATCCGCGATGAAGTAGTTCGAAATGTTGAATCCCTTTACCGGTTCAGCTGGCCAGCTCCCCCACCAGGAGACCCATCCGGACGGCTCATCCAAATCATCCATAATATTCCACAACGCCTTCACTTTCCTGTCGATGCTTGTGTATGGCAGCATAGCGCCGTTTTTTCCAATTTTGTAGAAATACTGTACGCCATGCGTATCGAAATCGACACCTGTTGCGACTGTGGTCCATAAGGATATCGAGAACATCGGATTGATAGATTCGAGTTTGCCTGATGCGCCTTTTTTTATAATTTTGTCGAAATTCGGCAGCATTCCGCGTTCTCGGTAGGCATCCAGCTTGTGCCATGTCAAGCCGTCTATTCCAAGAAGTACGATTTTCTGGTCAGCCTGAATCATGCGTTCTCGCGCAGTTGCTATGTCAAGCTGCGCGACATCATACTTTGGCGCGTTTACATTCCCCGATGAACACAACAACGAAAGACCGATTACCATTGTAATGAGGATGTATGTTTGTATTTTGAATTTCATTTATTTGTCCCGCTTTTGTTTATACAATGCATCAAAGATTAATTTTACGCTATAATTTCACATTTGCATAGTTCTTTAGCTGATATAGGATTAGCCTTTAGATTTCTTTTGGATTCTCTCTTTCAAGTCAAGCATAAATAATTAAGAATTCTGTTTGAACATCTCATTGGTCAAATTACCGTCATTCCCGCTTTCGGGCTTGTCGGGAAAGGTTGTTGTTATATCTTATCCCCCCCCTTAATCCCCCCGCGAGCGGGGGGAAATATTTTTGCATTTTCAAACGATATACCCGGTCTATACACTTGCGAAGGGAAAAGACAACATTCTCCCTACACTTGCGAAGGGAAACATAACATTCTCCCTCCCCGCTCGCGGGGAGGGCTGGGGTGGGGGCATTTTATTTGCATCAACCTTTTTCAACAAGCCCTTTCGCGGGAATGACGGAATTCTATTTCGTAATCCCATAGATTCTTTTTTTCAATGGTCTTAATAATCACGGTTTTAGAACAATCGCTAGTGGCAGCTTGCTCATCTCATCAGGATAGACACAAAGGTCTTTCATCTCACCTTTTACCCACATCTGGATTTGATCCTTAAAATGCGGAGATAAAGGCGCTGCCCAGTTTCCGGGAGGCAGTACGCTCTTTGCCACTATTCGATTATTCTCATCAACCGATGCCACAAACCTGTAACTTGCGCCGAATGTAGCCTCATATCCCATCGATGGGAAATAGTGCGTTACGTTAATTGTGTAATGGCTGCCCCCTACTCCGTAGCTGCCGCCATCCACGAGGAATTCCACTTTCGATGGATGAGCGAAATGTGTCTTATGCACTTTTCCCCATTGCCAGTTTGCCCTGTCATATTCATGATCTTTGGTTAGTTGCTTGATTGCGAGTTCAAAAGCCAGTTTGCACAGAACACAAAGGTTATCCTCATTGCCGATTTCAAGCCATTCCCACAGAACCGATGATTCCCCATTTTCAAATATATCTATCAAAGCCAGCGAGTATTGATTCATGTAATCGCGATAGCTTAAGGCATACAGCCCCATTTTGTGGTTAAAAATATGTTTCGGCAGTTCAGTCCACCACTGGTTGTAAATCGTAGCTGCGATTGAATCGCTCGATTCATCATAATCCCACTCTCTTAAAAGGTTGGCGTCAGATTCAAAATCGCCAAGGTCAAGACCTTCTATTTTGGAAAGCATCAATGGGAGGATTTTACGCGCCATCGGATTAAGCGTGTCTGTCTGCATTTTAGCCATGTCATCAGGAGTGAAATCATTTCGCGATTCCAGAAGTTCCTGCACACGTTCAAAACGCATTGGCAAAGGAAAGGTTGTACCCAGGTCGATTCCAGCGTCAATGAGCGGGAAATTATTTGAGTTGTTCATGAATCCCCTTTTGGGATTCTTCTCATAAGGCATGTCATCAAATTGAATAAATCCGCTCCATTTACTTTCAGGACTACCGCCATCCTGAGGAATGTCACCGTTGAAACCATCGCGTATTACCTGACGTCCGGGCTGTACATGCATTATGTTATCCTTCAGGTCAAACGCGAAGAAATGCTGGGGTATCGCCCTGAAAGATCGTGATGCCTCTTTAAATTGTTCCACGTTTTCGGATTTTACCATCTTGTAAAACGAGTGAAGGTCATCCGCTGGTTCGTATCCTGTCCATGCCAGCGCGAGATTGTATTTTGTGCTGCCCTGCACAACCGGTCCGTTTACACTCTCAAGAATATTAAACGATATTTCCTTTCCGCCTTTTACCTTAACTTTTGACTTTGTGATTTTATAATCGCGCCACTCGCCGTTGTATTCATATTGATGCTTGTTGTCAGGATTCACTTTTTCGCAATATAAATCTTGAACATCCGATGGGAAACTCGCCGCTCCCCACGCTATATTCCCGTTTGTTCCTATCTGTGGCAACGGGAGTCCGGGAAACACGACTCCTGTTACATTCCACTCGGGACAGCTTAATCCTATTTCATACCATATTGCAGGTGAGAACAACTCAAGGTGAGGGTCATTCGCCAGAATTGGACGTGAGTTTTTTGTCTTTGAGCCGGATAGAATCCAGCAGTTTGTTCCTCGTACCCGCTTTGGGTACGGCACACGCCATTTGTACGGCTTGAATACTTCACGCGGTTTTTCAGGTTTTCGTTTCTCCTCGACCAGCCTGCCAATTTCATCCCGCGATGGTATCCCGGGATAAAGCGCGGATGCTATGTCCTCGTCAAAAACGTTGACAAGGTCATCGTAGAACATCTCCTGATAGAGTCCGACTGAAAGCCACCATGAAATCAGGTACATTACAGAAAGGCTGTCGTATGATGTCCACGGTTCAGGCTTGTATCCTAGCAGCATGAATTCCAACGGAAGTGAGTTTTTATTATTTTCTATGTATGCGTTTACGCCATCCGAGAAAGTTTCAAGCATAAATCTGGTTTTGGGATCAAGAATTTCGAGTGATTTTCGAGCTGTTCTATCTAGTCCGATTTTACGAAACCACATATCCATGCTGAGCTGGTCTCGACCGATTAGTTCCGCTGTTGTTCCCTGCGGAATACGCCGTATGCCATCCAGCTGGAACAGCCTGTCAGCCGCCTGCATGTAACCGTGAGCGTAAAAAAGGTCATGCTCGTTCGCTGCGATTATATATGGCGTTCCGTAACTATCCCTGTAAATGCTGACAGCGTCGGTTAATCCCGGCAACGAGATTGTAATACCGGAATCGGATGAACCTCCTGAAGCGGGGGTTCCCCCTGAAGCAGGGGTTGGGAATGTGGTTACTGCAACCAATAATGCCAGAGATATGAATCGTAAAAGCATAACCTTTCCTTATGAGTTGAATGGCAGAGATTTTAACACATGCGCGCTAAATCGTGCGTGCCAGTATTGGGTTAATCTATGGGATATGGGAAAAGTAGTTGAGGTTTAATTTAATTGTAAAAAGCCGGGTGCCGCCCATACAGCCGTCCCGGCTTTATGGGTGAAATTGCGTTACTTCGGAGCAATCACCCACAAGCAGTATCAATCTATCTTGCGTTCTCTTTCTTCTGACACTCTCGAATCATAGAACTGGTCAGCGGTTTTAGGAAGGCCATAGACATAAGGCTGATACCATGATGGCGGCGGGATTCCCCTGCTCCATTCAGTCTGCCCATGATTCATGGTTTTCCATTCGATAATCGAGTTGTCCTGAATGCCCCATCTGGTGGGCGTTCCACGTCCTACCCTCTGATATCTTTGGTTGTAACTGCGATTGTATTGATTGTAGTAGTTTTGATAGCTGCCGTAGTATTTTTGCCTTGAGTAGTTCTGGCCGTATATGGGAATTGAATTATTGGGGATTAAATAAACCGGAGTGTTTCCTGACATACTGGGAAAATATCCCTTTAGAGCGTAGTTTCCAGGATACTGGATTTGGGATGTTGTTCCATCATTCCAGTAAACCTCCGCTAATGCGGATGTCGATAACGCTGCCAGAAAAAGCACAATTGAAATAATCATTGTTACTTTTTTCATTTCGTAATCACCTCGCAATGTAAAGTTCCCTATACCTATATTATACGACAATTTCTATCGTAAATAAGTGTGCGACCACTAAAAAATGGATTCCGGGTCAAGCCCGGAATGACATAAGCTTGTTCCGGAATGACAGAAGCTTGTTCCGGAGGGACAGAAGCTTGTTATTGATGAAAGTAGATTGTTAGTGATGAAAGTAGATTGTCAGTGATGAAAGTAGATTGTTAGTGATGAAAGTAGATTGTCAGTGATGAAAGTAGATTGTCAGTGATAAAAGTAGATTGTCAGTGATGAAAGTAGATTGTCATTCCGGGCTTGACCCGGAATCTATTTCTTTAGCTTACGAGAACCAGTATCAATTCTTTCTTCTTCAAAAGTCTCAGTGTAATCTTTTTTACCAAATATCCGAACTTATCGCATAATTAGCGGGTCTTTTAAATCGGCTGTATATTGTGCTAACATACTTGTTCTGTATTTGGCAAAGCTGAACATATTTCATTAATATCCCGGAATTTCCCGGAGGTTAAAAGTGAAGGACTATCTTGAATTTGGAATAGACTACCTTAAATCAAAGGGTGTCGATTATGCGGATATGCGTGAGGTCAACCAGAACAGCGAACATATTCTTGTTCGAAATGAAGAGGTTGAAAATCTCACAATTGATTCGGATGCCGGCTTTGGCGTGCGAGTTCTTCTAAACGGCGCATGGGGATTCAGCTCATCGAACATGATATCCGAGGAATCAATGAAGAAGATTTGCGACCATGCTATTCAGATTGCGAAGGAAAGCGCTCCAACAGTCGATGGCGAGGTTGAACTGGCGGATGAACCGGCATATCAGGATGAGTTTTTCAGTGAATTTTCCGAAGACCCTTTTAAAGTTTCGCTGGATGAGAAAATAAACATTCTTAAAGAAGCGACTCAGATAATGGGCAAGGATGAGAAAATCATCGTTACTCAGGGGTCGATGGGTTTTCTTAAAACGGATAAATATTTTCTAAATACTGAAGGCTCCAGAATTCATCAGGTGGTTCTTGAATCCGGTTCAGGAATTGAATGTACCGCGATGGCTGAGGGAGAGGCTCAAAAACGAAGTTACCCCTGCTCACACGGCGGCGACCATCAGGCAAGAGGATATGAATTCATTCGCGAACTGGATCATGTTGGCAACGCGGAACGGGTCCGTCAGGAAGCTCTCCAGTTGCTCACGGCTCCTGAATGTCCAAAAGGCAATCATGACATCATAATCGGGTCATCGCAGATGGTTCTCCAGATTCACGAATCATGCGGACATCCGACTGAACTTGACCGCGTATTCGGCGAGGAAATAAGCCTCGCTGGAGCGTCATTCCTGACACCGGACAAACTGAACAAATTAAAATACGGCAGCGATATTGTAAATATAAATTTCGACTCCACAATTCCGGGTTCAATCGCGACTTTCGGATACGATGATGAAGGCGTCAAAGCGCAAAAATCACTTGCGGTCAAAGACGGATTATTCGTCGGTTATTTGATGAGCAGGCAATCCGCGCATAAACTTGGCAAGATAGTGGGCATGGATTTGAAATCCAACGGCGCGATGCGCGCGAGCGGCTGGAATCGAATCCCAATCGTCCGCATGGTAAGCGTCAATCTCGAACCGCGTGAAGGCTCACTTGAGGATTTAATCGCTGACACAAAGGACGGCATTTTCCTCGACACAAACAAAAGCTGGTCGATTGACGATCATCGAGTCAATTTCCAATTCGGCGTTGAATGGGCGCGTGAAATTAAAAACGGAAAACTTGGGCAGGTTTACAAAAACGCTGTTTACACCGCAATCACACCTGAATTCTGGAACGCCTGCGATGCAATCGGCGGTATGGAAGACTACCATACCTGGGGACTTCCAAACTGTGGCAAGGGCGATCCGATGCAGACTGCGCATGTAGCTCACGGAGTGCCTCCAACAAGGTTTAGACAGATTCAGATGCTGTAATTATTTTAAAATAGCAGAGGTTTTTAAACACTCTGCTGCTTAAATACCCATAAGTATTCAGGAATCACGAATCAAAAGGAAATAAAAATGCTTGGTAAAGAAAAAATAGACGAACTTCTAAAGCCATATCTGGACAGCAGCGAAGCTGATGAGATCGAGGCTACTTTCGCTAATACCAGCACGGGCATGACTCGATACGCCAACACCATAACCCATCAGACAATGCATGAGAATTCGGCGAATGTTACGTTCAGGGTTGTCAAGGGTGGCAGAATCGGGGTAGCCGGTACAACCGACATGTCGAAAGATGGCCTGGATAACGCCTTTAAGACAGCGTTAAGCATCGCTGACAGGAAAAAACCGACAAAGAATTTCCCCGGACTTCCCGGACCGCAGGAATACAAAATAATCGACACCCATGCACCCGCGACTGTAGAAGCCGGCCAGGCTGGTAGAATCGCCGGAATCAAGAAGGTTTTCGACCTGGCAAAAAAGCATGATTTAAATGTTGCAGGGCGATTCAAATCGGGTGAATCGGAATTGATGATTGCGAACTCCAAGGGTATAAGGGCATACCAGCCGTTTACCTTTTTCGATATGTCCAACATCGTGATGCATCCAACGTTTTCATCACATTCATCCGCGGTTGGCAGGGATATTACAAAAGTTGATTTCGATAAACTGGCGCAAACCGCAGTTGATAAAACGCTAAAGGGAATCAACCCGAAGGAAATCGATGTGGGCAAAATCGATGTCGTTCTTGAACCCGTAGCGTTTGGCGAAGTAATGGAATGGCTCGGATATATCGGGTTCACATCAAAGTCAATCGAGGAAGGGACCGGATTCATGTATGAGAAATTCGGCGAGAAAATACTCGGCGATAATATCACAATCTATGATGACGCTCTCGACACACGCGGAATGTGCTCGCCATTCGATTTTGAGGGTTTCCCCAAACAGCCTGTAACGTTCATTGATGCCGGTGTCGCGAAAGACGTGGTTTATGACACATATTCCGGCAAACGTATGGGGAAAGAATCCACAGGGCATTCACTGGGTGCGAGAGGAATGGCTCACGGCGCAATGCCGATGAACGTTTTCATGAATCCCGGAGAAAAACCACTTGAGGAAATTATCAAATCAGTTGAACACGGAGTGCTTGTTACACGTTTCCATTATGTGAACGGTTTTCTTCATACACCAACCGCTCGCATGACAGGAATGACACGAGATGGGCTGTTCCTGATTGAAAACGGCGAGGTTAAACACGGCTTGAAGAATATGCGCTGGACTGACAGCATGGTGAGAATTCTTAATAATGTTGCAGAGATATCCAGCGCTGTTGCAATGATACCGGCGTGGTGGGGTGAAGCCGGCTCATATATTCTTCCCGGTGTTTTGATAAATGATTTTGAATTCACAGGCAAGTCTGATCATTGATTAGAAATATGAAAAGATTCATTTTCAATATCGTACTGATCTTAATTCTGATACTGGTATCTGTCTGCATTTATTCATGCGGCAGCAGAACCATTGTGGTTAAGCCATCCCCAAAAGCGCCTGAAAGTGAACCTGAACCAATCGATATCAGCGAGCATGAGGATATAATGAAAAGGATGCCGTCAAACAGCGTTGTGGTTAACGCTGAGGATGAATTTGACGAAAATGCGGTAAATCCAATTGAATTCCAAAGCACATTCGCGATTTTGATTAATGAAGGAAATCAAAGCGGTTTCACCAAAGACGATTTCTCATCCACTGACAAATGGAACAAACTAATCCGGGAGAGAAAAGATAAGACTACATCGTTTAAAATTAGAGAAAACATACATGTCGATAAGGTGATAATGCTCGAGGAAAAAACCAAAGAGGCAAAGGATATAGCTGAGAATTTCATTGAGGAGATAAAAGATCTTAAAGATAATCACCTTGTATTTTTCCTTTCACTGGATGACTCAGACAAAAATAAACTCGATTTAAATTCGTCATTTGTAGGTTTGAATCTGGATAATCCGGCGCGGCACGGAGTCGATAAGTTAAGGGAGTTGCCCGGTGTAATGTTTGAGGATGAGCATCTCTTCATTTTCAGAGCAGCGACGTATATACCAAAGCATTTCAAAAAATTGGTTCAATTACCTGATTAGATTTTTTCTTTAAAGTTTCAGTAAATTGAATCTTAATCTTGACTCATACAATTCCTGACAGTAATATCTAATCTTTAAATGCCCCATATCGGGGCGTCATTTTTTCAATTATCGAATCACAGCATTGTGCATTAATTATGGAGGCACAATTTCAATGACAGGTAATCCACGTATTCAAACACAGGCTGAACCATACAAGATAAAAGCTGTCGAGCCCATCAAAATGACCACGATGGAATATCGGAGCAAGTGCATCGAGGAAGCCGGTTATAACACGTTCCTACTTCGAAGTGAAGATGTTTACATCGATCTTCTAACCGATAGCGGAACCAGCGCCATGAGCGATAACCAATGGGCTGGGATGATGCTTGGCGATGAGGCATACGCAGGAAGCCGCAACTTCTATGAACTCGAAAAAGCAATGCGAGACGTGTATGGCTTTAAGTACATTGTGCCAACCCATCAGGGACGCGGCGCTGAGCATATTATGTCGCAAATTCTCATTAATAAAGGCGACTACGTTCCGGGCAACATGTTTTTCACAACCACCCGTCTTCACCAGGAACTGGCAGGCGGGAAATTCGTTGATGTGATTGTCGATGAAGCGCACAATCCATCCGATGAATTTCCGTTCAAGGGTAATATTGATATGGACAAAATGCAGAAGCTGGTTGATAAGGTCGGCGCTGACAAGATTCCATATGTATCACTTGAAGGTTGTGTCAACATGGCTGGAGGACAGCCATTCAGCATGGCTAACCTGCATGACTTAAAGGAATTCTGCGATAAGCACAATATTCTTATCATGCTGGACGCTACCCGTATGATAGAGAATTCATATTTCATTCAGCAGCGTGAAAAAGGATATGAGTACAAAAGCGTAGCTCAAATATTAAGGGAAATCTGCGATCTGACAAATGGCTGCGCCATGAGTTCCAAGAAAGACCATCTTGTTAACATTGGCGGTTTTCTCGCCATGAACGATGAGGAATTCTATAAAAAGGCAAAAGCGATGGTTGTTGTTTTTGAGGGACTTCACACCTACGGTGGCATGGCTGGCCGCGATATGGAAGCTGTCGCGCGTGGAATTAGAGAAGCAACTGAAACCGACGATCACGTCGCCGCTAGAATACGACAGACAGAATATCTAGGTAACCGCCTCAAAAAAGAAGGCGTTCCTATTATTCTGCCAATCGGAAGCCATGCGGTATTTCTGGATGCGAAATCAATTCTTCCACATATCGACCAGGATGAATTTCCCGCTCAAAGTCTTGCCGCTGAGCTATATTGCGAATCCGGTGTCAGGGCAATGGAGAGAGGAAATGTATCATCGGGACGAGATCCGGAAACTGGTAAAAACAGAAGGCCAAACCTTGAACTTGTACGATTAACAATTCCCAGAAGGGTTTACACGAATCTGCACATGGATGTCGCGGCAGAGGGCGTTTTGGCTGTGATGGAGCGTCGTGAAAGTATCAAAGGGTTAAAATTCACCTATGAGCCTGAAATGCTAAGGTTCTTCCAGGGACGTTTCGAACCTGTTGATTAGAATATTTCCTCACATGCATAGGATAATAAACACCCCCCATGGTTACTCATGGGGGATTTGATTTGTGTGTATTTAAGAATACTCTTGTTTTGTAACTTCGATAAAAATGATAGAATTTTTGTTTCGTATAAATAGCTAACCAGGATGGGTAAACATAATGAGAATCACTATATTTGCATCAATTACACTTCTTTTCATAATCGTTTCACTTGGATGCTCCTCAAGCCAAAAGGTTGACAAGTCGATTGTTCTCGCGGAAGTTGGAGGCGAGGAGATAATCCTTAAAGATGTATTTGATAATCCCTCCTTTGTAATGGTTGTTGACAACCTGATAAAGGAAATGATTATCAAGCAGGAATACAAAGCGCGTGATATTGCTTTCGACGAAGAAAAGATGAACAAGGAATGGGACGGTTTTGTTCTTGCTAAAGCTCAGGGTGATGAGGCTAAGCTCATAGACGAGTTAAGCAAGCAGGGAGTAACTGTTCTTTTCATGAAGAAGCAGATTAGATTGCAGGTTATGTTCCAGCAGCTAATCAATGATGAATTCCCCGTTACTCTTGAGGATGCCCGTGAGGAATTCGAAGGAAACCTTCCCGCAAACCAGCGAATGTATGCAGGGAATGTTCCTGAAAAGCAGGATAATCCTGAGTCTATAACCTTCGATGATGTTTCCGAGGTTGTAGTAGATAACATGAAACGTCGAATACTATCCAAAGAAGCGCAGATTTTCATTGATGTACTTGCGGATGAATATGAAAACAAGGGTTGGGTAACTAATTACGTCAAGCCTAAGGAACTCAAGGATCTATCCACAATAAAGAAAAAAGAGGAAACCATTCAGGAAGTGGATTCATCAAGAATAAAACCTGCTGAGATTAAAAGGACACAATCGGATAAATCTGAGGAGAAAAAAGAGACTGAGGATGAGGATAAATCCGACGAGACAGACGATGACACTCCGGATGAACCGGAAGAAGATAACAGCGGTCATTAGTCAGCGTGAGGACATGAATTGATAAGCAAGACAAAAGTAATAAGAGATATCCTGATCATAATCGCACTTATCGTGGTTTTCGTGATTGCGGATAAGGCATTTTTCTCGCGACAGAATCCGTCACCTGAAGCGAATCCTCATAACAACATTATGGGCGCTATGGGTTCAATGGGAGCGAACGAATCCGGTGATGAGTCCTTTGACATTGATAATTCCCAAGTCGCAATGAAAATCGATGGCAGGGAATATTCAATCGGTGAAATCGACACTCATGCAAGAACATATTACATGATGATGAGCGGTGAAAGTTCAGGATTGACAAAAACCGCCAAAACAATTGCTATAAAGCAGGCGATGAAGCGAATCCTTTCTGATGCCGCAATTATGAAAGGCGTAGAAGAATTCAAGATTGAGATATCAGAGGATGAAATCGAAAGTGAGATAACTGCAATAATTGAGGAGCAGGGCGGAAAAGAGAAGTTCCACGCTTTTTTGGAGGAATTCAACGTTACAGAGGATTCTCTAAAGAAACGCCTGAGGAAGGATTTATTTCAAAACGCTTTAATGGACGCTGTAATCGACAAGCTGGATAAATCAGACGCATCCGAAGAAGCGCAGATTGAAGCTTATAATGAATGGCTGAATAATACTACTTTAACCCTTGATGTCGCCATAATTGATCCTGAATTACTTATGATATTCAAAGAGCAACCATCAATGCCACATGACCATAGTCACGAAATTCCTGATGAGATTTCTGAAAAATGAGAATTGCAGTACTCGGTCCGACATATCCAATCAAGGGTGGAATATCTCACTATACAACTTTGCTGGTTGAACATCTGAGAAAACGCCACGATGTCGATTTCCTGAGTTTCAAATATCAATATCCTAAATTTCTATATCCCGGAACAGGCCAGTTTGATTCAAGTGAAAAGACAATCACAGTTGAAAACGAACGTATTTTTCACTCACTGTCGCCTCCAAGCTGGAACAGAATCGTTAGGAGAATAATCGACAGCGATTGTGACCTTCTTCTCACCGCATGGTGGACTTATTTTTTCGCTCTTCAAAACGCGCATATAAACTATCGTTTGCGCAAATCAAAAACGAGCGTGATGTATATCTGCCATAACGTCAAGCAGCATGAGAACCGTCCATTCGAATCTTCCTTTACCAATCTGGCATTCCGCGATGTTGATTATTTCATTGTCCACTCTACTGATGACAAAGATAATCTTCTTAAATATCGAGAAGATGCAAACGTAAAGATTAACGTGCATCCGACATACGATCATTTTGCCAATATGTATGATGAATCTAAAATCGCGGGGATTAAATCGAAGAAGAAACCCAACACTGTGCTTTTTTTCGGAGTTGTCAGGCCATACAAGGGGCTTAAATATCTTGTCGATGCTTTCCCGCTTGTTTTAAAAGAGGTTCCCGATGCGCATCTTTTAATTGTAGGTGATTTCTGGGAAAGCGAGGATGACTACCGCAAGCTCATTAAGGAACTTGGAATTGGCAGTCGTACTGAACTGATTAACTCATACGTTCCCAATGAAAATATCGGTGATTATTTCCATCTCGCAGACTGCCTCGCGCTGCCATACACATCCGCCACACAAAGTGGAATTGTGCAGATATCATACGGATTCAATCTTCCGGTTATCGTTACGCGAGTTGGAGGCCTTCCTGAAGTTGTGGAAGATGGTTCAACGGGCGCTATTGTTGAGCCAGAAAATCCTAATGCTCTGGCTGAGGGTATAATCAGCGTTTTGAAAAATCCATCCAGAGAGAGCTATCCACAGAGGATTGAGGACTACAGCCGTAAATTCAGTTGGGATAACATGGTTGATACGATTGAGAGTTTTTTTACTTCCGAATTGAGTTAATTTAAATATTAATCCATAGTTCGTCATTCCCGCGAAAGGGCTTGTTGAAAAAGCTATTAGAACCGTAACCCGTCATGCCTTTATGAATAAATGTGAATTCAACCCGCTTTTCTTCGTAGGCATGCCGGGGAAGTGGCTATTTACGCAGGACCTCGGCATGCCTGCGATGATTTTCGGGTTTGATTCACATTTTCATATAAAGGCATGACCGGGTTACGGTGCAAATAGGTTACGGTGCAAACAGGCTTTTTCAGCAGCGAATAATTTAATCCCCTACTCCGCTGTGAAACTCGATATTTTCACGAATGAAAAACCAGCCAAATCCGCTTATAGTGCTTATGAACAGCGTCATAATCAGCAGCTTTAGAAAATTAGGCTCATCCTTCTTGCTCGGTAAATACGCGCTGTCCAGCACGGCAAAAACCTTTTCACCTTTATCCATGTAGCTTTCGCCTATTTCCTTAAGGTCCCTGAACTGATTAAGCATGGCTAATTTCGAAACTTTCTGCCTTTGAAGATATATAAATTCATTTTCAATTTCAGGCAGTTTATCCAGAAGCTCTTGAGTTTCTTTCTTATGATTCTCCAGCCAGAGAGCTTTAGCGGATTCAACTGTCAGAGTAGCCAGAAGGTCCGAGGAGTAGCCCTTCTCATTATCCGCGAGATGATGCATAAATAATTGCTTCGATATTTCAACCCTGTCCGACCAGTATTTCAGATGCGCAGTGTCCTTTTTATAGGTCATCTCAGCCTGCGCAAGATTAATTGAATCCCAGAAAAGTCGGGACATAAATACTGCGAGCATCGGATCAGACATGACATCCAGAATTGAATATTGCATTTCATCATTTTGAGAAACGCCGTACCTATCCATCGCCTCGATTCGTTTTTGCGAATCGAATAACAACTCGCGGCTGGCAATCGCGCGGCTTTTTGCCTGTACCAGTTTCGATTCAATTGAGTATAGATGCCCCAATATGCTGGAGAGGTGATTAGCCGGCGCGATAATTCCCGATGATGATTTCAACTGCGCCTGTTTGGTTTCGATATCCAACAGTTCAATCTCAAGCTTTTTGATATTTTCACTTATTGCTTTGATTGGCTCCAGGTTGTTTCCCAGGCTGAGCTGATTTATGAAATCGCTGAAAAGATCCGTATATCTGTTTACAATTGCCTGGGCAATTTCCGGGTCCACAAAAGTGTATTCAATATTGTAATTCCCTGCCACACGGTCTAAAGAAACATCCAGATTCTCAGTAAACGCGAGCACGATTTCCTCTGATGACATGCTGCCGTTGTCGAAATAGTGACGGCATCCGACATCATCCATTATTTTAAACACGGTAGTGCGCGCATAGAAAAACGGAGTGAAATCGAATGTTGATTTGTCCATCTGGTCATAGAGGAAATTCCAGAACGGGTCGCGCAGGCTTAGCGTTTGGGGTTTCTCTCCTTCAGGAACCGGATATCTGCGCGGTAGCGCGCCTTTTTTAAATGCAGTCCACGGTTTTCTTGTGTTTTCCATAATCACCAGCGACTGTGATTTATATCCCGGTGGGCTGATAAAATAAAACACGACGCTGAATACAATCGCGCAGCACCATATCACTACGAATTTCCACTTGTAGCGAATGAATATTTCAATTATGCGCTGAATCTCATATCCCATGTACGGAATGTTTACCCCTCGATTATTACAACCGCCGCCGCTGATTGTTTTGTGTGTGTAAGAGATAAAAAGATGTTTTTCATGCCCGCTTTTTTAAACTCAATCGCCAGCGTATCTGACAGTTTGATAAATGGCTTCCCGCTGTCTTCAACCATAATCTCGACATCAATATGTCCGCACCCATCAGGCCAAGGCCCTTCAAGAGCTTTGAAAACAGCTTCTTTTGCAGCGAATCGAGCCGCGTAATGCTGTGCTGGCTTTCTTTTAGACGAGCAATAGTCGCGCTCAGATTGCGTGAAATGCTTTTCACAAAACCTGCCCTTGTAGGTTTTCATCGAACGGCCAATTCGATTAATTTCGACTATGTCCATACCGATTGAGATTATCATAAACATGATGATAATTCAGAAACGGCATATTAGACAATATAAATATAAAATTTTGTGGAATTTTTAGAAGAGCCTATGCGCAGAGTTCATTCACTTTATCGAGGAGTTGTTTTTTATCCAATGGTTTAACAAGGAAATGGCGTACGCCTGCCTTGTATGCCATGAAAATCACTTCATTTGTTGGCTTCTCTAGTGTTAGAACAAACGGAATGTTCATAGATTTTGTGCTTTTACGTATTTTTCTTGAAACCATAAGGCTATCCCAATCATTTGGTTTTGCCTCCATGATTACAATATCAACTTCCTCTCTAAGAATACACCGAATCAAATCCTTTAACGAATCGAAATCCGCCACTCCAATATTTTCCGATTCCAGGGTTTGGCAAATAGTATCCCTGTCAGATTGATGTGTATCGTAAACCACAACGATTGTCCTGTCACTCCAGTCTATTTCAGGCTCAAGTGAGCATACAAATAGATTCTCACCTGATATCCTCGGGATAAGCAAATGAAAAGAGATTTCAGGGTAATCATCAGGCTTTAACGAATAAGTTGTAATTAGATAATCATCCTCAGGTAAATTATCGATTGATTCCATGCCCGGTTTAATGTCAGCTTGAGACGTTTCTTTGTGTTCTAAAGCATTATCGCGTGAGAAAACCATTGCAATAGTCTGGGTTATACCCTCAGCCATATGGCCTACAAGCTCCTCGAAATTTTCCGGATCATCAGCTGAAAGGGTACCCTGATCAACATTGGCTTTGATTTCATCCTCAGGAGAAATCATCATAATTCCGGTTAAAACGTGCACCGCTGTAGCGTCAGCGATAAAAATCGCTTCTCCCTTATCAACACCATTAATCACCATCTTTGACATTAAACTAAGGCCGCCGACAATCTCAGCGATGTCAGGAATTGTTGCCATGCTTGGTTTGCTATATTGCATCACCACATCAATGTTAAGAGCTTCTTTCAAGGCAGCTTCCATGTTATTTAGCTGTTTCTTGAAATATGCGTTTATCTTTTCCCGCGATTCTTCCGGTATTTTCTTTAGCCTTACCATAGTTCTCCTGAAGTAATATCCTTTTTCATGGCTGATGATATGACAATCAGATACAAAGAAATCAGATAAAACCTCTCATGAGGCGTTTTCAGACCCGCTTAATGCAACGGCTATTTCATTTTCATATTTTGCCATTCCGGCAGATTTGGAGTCCATAGGTTTTGAAAGATAATATGGTATAATTGAAATAGATAAAGAGAAAAATGTTTCCTTCCAGGGGTTCTTCAAAGTGTAATTATTCTAAGGATTATCTTATAGCAGGAATAAGGTAATTTTGAGATTAACTTAACAAATACTTGACTATTATTTGGGAATACGTATAATTTGGTTGTAACTTTGCAAGTAATCTAGCTTGCTATAGGAGTTATCCTTATAAAATCTTTATCCTACGGGAAGGGAGGTGAATATTAAGTGATAAGAAACGAACGAGGTTTTACCTTGCTCGAGCTTCTGGTGGTAGCTTCAATTATTGCAATTATCGCCGCTATCGCAATCCCGCAGCTCCTGAATGCAAGGAGATCTGCATGGGAAAACCGATGCAAACTTACCCTCAGAGCTCTTGGCTCATCGCAGCTGGCATATATGGATGGTAACCTTAAGAAGGACTATGGTAGCTGGGTAGCAATGACGGATTCTGATTACATCCAGGAAGGCTATAATCGAACGAACATGATCGACAACTATTCGATTGTCTGCTTCCAAATTGCAATCTCCGAAGAAATTGGAAACACTGGATATACTGCCAGTGACTCTACTTTCACTATCGTTGCTGTACCACGAAGCCAGAAGAATCGTCTGCGAACATTCGGTATCTGTGATGATCAGACACCGCGTGTATATGTTGGTGACGATGCAGCATGGGAAGCTGCAGTAGCAGTTCCAGATGAACTTGCATTCTCATTAAGCGACATCACGCAGTGGGAACCGCTGAGGTAATTTGCCAGGCTTACGAAGCAAGCAAGGAAGCCGGTATCGAAAGGTACCGGCTTTTTATTTTGCCATTTATCAGCTGGGTTACATCCTCGACAAACGCAACTCACCAAACGCCAGGTCACTCAGGCGTTCATGATTCACTATTCTAATCGACCGGGCTTTTGTGAATGCGATTATGTCATCACCGGCCATACGCCTCATTATTCTTGATAACGTTTCAGGGATTGTTCCCAGCAGATTTGCCAGCTGGCTTTTGCTGATTTCAAGATGCACTATATCGGAATTGTTATTTTGTTCACTTTGAAGAAGAAGATACGTTGCCAGCCTTGCGGGTACATCTTTCAAAGATAGTTCCTCTACTTTTGAAACCAGTTCTCTCAATCGTTTTGAAAGATCAGCAAGCATTTTCATGGATAGTGATGAATCCATTCTGACAAGTTCGATAAATCTATCGCGTGGAAAGAAAAGGAAAGTTGAATCCCTTAAAGCATCCGCGTAAGCTGGATAATTTCCCTTTGAAAAAACAGCAACCTCGCCAAACGGTTCCCCCACAGCAATCACATGAATTGTTTGTTCCTTGCCATCATTGGATATTCTGAAAATTCTCACCTGTCCTGAAATAACTATATAGAAACCATCTCCCTTGTCATCCTGAGAAAATATCATCTGATTTTTCATGCATTTTTTTTCAATTGCGATATTTGCAAGTTTCTGATGTTGTTGATCGTTTAGACCGCTGAACAAAGCCGTTTCCGCTATGTGTTTTTTCTTGTCCATATTTTCACCAAAGAAAAAATAGCACTAGTTTGACTTAAGTCAAGGACAGACTTTCATGAGCCTGATTAAATAATCATTAGTTGGTGGGAGACCTGTATAAAACTATTTAATATTATTCAGTCAAAACTGAAAAGGAAAAAGAATATGTTTTGTTACCAATGCGAACAAGCAGCCAAAGGAATCGGCTGTGATGTCAGCGGAGTATGCGGCAAAGTACCGGATGTCGCATCTCTTCAGGATTTACTGACTTATTTAGTTCAGGGATTGTCGCAGGTCGCGGTTGAGGGGAGAAAAGCCGGAGTTGTTGACGATAAGTTAAACTCCTTTACAGCTCAGGCGCTTTTCGCAACTCTGACCAATGTAAATTTCGATCCTGAACGATTTGTTGAGTTTATCAACCAATGCGTTGAGTTAAGAGAATCGTTGAAGGATAAGATCAAATCAGCGGGGGGAAATGCGGATTTCCCGGATGGACCTGCAAGTTTCAATCCTGCGGAAACACTTGATGAGATGATAAAGCAGGGCGATGCTCTTAATTTATTCACTCAATCGCCTGATGACGACACCGATGTTTTCTCTCTGAAAAGCCTTCTTATTTTTGGCCTTAGAGGCGTTGCAGCGTATGCTGACCATGCTGAGATTCTCGGTAAAACTGATGATGCAGTCTATGCGTTCATTCACGAAGGAATGGCGGCATCTGCGCGTAAAGGCCTTACTCTGGATGATGCTCTTGAACTTGTTTTAAAATGCGGTGAGATAAACATGAGAGCAATGGAACTTCTCGATGCCGGCAACACTGGAACATACGGGCATCCTGTTCCAACCAGCGTACCTCTTGGCGCGAAAGCTGGAAAGGCGGTTCTGATTTCAGGCCACGACCTTGCCGACATGGAAGCGCTGCTGAAACAGACTGAGGGAAAGGGAATTACAATATACACTCATGGCGAGATGCTTCCTCTTCACGGTTATCCCGAGCTGAAGAAATACCCGCATTTTTACGGCCATTACGGCACAGCGTGGCAAAACCAGAAAAAGGAATTCGCTGAATTCCCGGGGGCGATTCTCATGACCACAAACTGCATTCAACAACCGCCTGAATCTTATTTTAATAATATATTCACATCAGGGCTGGTCGGATGGCCGGGAGTTAAACACATTGGTGATATGGATTTCACTCCTGTAATCGAAAAAGCGCTTGAAATGGATGGTTTCACGCAGGACACGAACGGAAAGTCAGTGATGGTCGGATTCGCTCGTAATGCTGTTCTTGGTGTGGCGGACCAAATCATAGAAGCGGTTAAAAACAAAGATATTCGCCACTTTTTCCTCGTTGGCGGATGCGATGGCGCTCGACCTGGACGAAATTACTATACCGAGTTCGTGGAAAAAGTGCCGTCCGATTGTGTTGTTCTTACACTCGCATGCGGAAAATTCAGGTTCTTCGATATGGATTTGGGAGATATCGGGGGTATTCCGCGATTGCTTGATATCGGCCAGTGCAACGATGCCTATTCCGCTGTGCAGATAGCTTTAGCGCTTGCAAACGCATTCGACTGCGGTGTTAATGACCTTCCGCTGTCGATGATTCTCTCGTGGTATGAGCAGAAAGCGGTTTGCATCCTCCTTACGCTTTTATATCTCGGTGTTGAGGATATTCGTCTCGGACCAACACTGCCTGCGTTTATCTCACCTAATATATTGAACGTACTGGTTGAGAAATTCGCGCTTAAACCAATAGGCACTGTTGATGATGATTTACAGGCAATTCTTGGATAACATCTTTACGATATTGGATACCGGTCCTTCTCACTCTCCTTGAAAATGAAGTTAGAGGGACCAAGCGGGGCTTATGAAATCCGATTTATGGATAAATAAGCCCCGCGCTTTATTTACAATATTTCAATAATTCTACCAGCGCCGCCATCGATAAAAGCATCAGGATATAGTGATTTCAATTCAGATTTGTGTTTCGTGCAGTGTGTTGCGCAGATTAGATCGAGGTTTTTGACTTTCTCAAAATCGTTGAATCCGTGAAGGCCTCCGAGGATTGCATGTACGTTTCCCCATTGAGATGCGTCATCCAGAATAGTTGCGACTAACGGGTGTGAGCATCCAACGACAACAACGATTCCTTTTTGAGTTTCCACCGCGAGTGATATTTCGGTAAGGTCATACTCGATGCCCTTAAGTTCACTGGTTGAATAGATGCCGTCGTGGAGTTTTATCGGCTTGCTGATTCTGATTACATCAGGTGAATTGACATCCGTTTGGAATTGAGATGGCACATACACTCTGACAGCCCTGATTTTAAGAACGTCGTCAAGTCCGCCCTGATGGTCCCAGTGGTCGTGTGAGATGAATATTTCATCGATTGATGCCGGGTCGATTTCAAGTTTACGCATATTTGCCAGAAGGATTGCGCCTTTCGCGCCGGTATCGAACAAGATTCGCTTGTCGTGCGCCTCCACAAGGCAGGCGAATCCGAAATCACCTTGAAGGTTTTTGTCGTGGGCAGTGTTGTCGTATATGATTGTAACTTTCACTTTAATATTGGGTCAGACACCTTTTATTTGTGGATCATTTGCCAATATGCCACTTACATCAATAAAACCAAAATATGGTTTTTGAGCCATTATCAATCTCCCCTATTTAGCCTATTCCGTTTCCGTCGCCCATAGTTTAATCTCGCCGTCCTTGCAGCCGGAAACGAGCATTTTGCCATCAGGGCTGAACGCGACCGAAAGGACAGTCTGAGTATGCCCCTCCAGAGTGTGAATTAACTCACCCGTTTCAATTGACCACAACTTGATTTTTTTATCGCCGCCGCATGATGCAATCATACTGCCATCCGGGCTGATAACCACACAGTGAATCCAGCTGTCGTGAGCGTCGATTGACTGAATCAATTCACCGGTAATCACTGACCAGATTTTGATTGTTTTATCCTTGCTTGCGGATACAAGCAACCTGCCGTCAGGGCTGAAAGCGATTGAATAAACGCTGACAGGATGGTCCTCGAACGGACGGTAAATCCATTTCCCGCTTGATACCATCCATAGCACAATATTGCCATCCTGGTCGCCTGATGCCAGAATCCTGCCGTCAGGACTGAACGCCACACTATTCACTATATTCGCATGGCCTTCATATGTGCGAATCAATTCACCATCCTTGACAGACCATAGTTTGATTGTTTTGTCGTGATTTCCTGTCGCGATTGTTTTACCATCCGGTGAGAAAACAATAGATTCATTCCAGTCGCTGTCATCCACGATGAAATTCACGAGTTCATGGCCATTCACCGACCACAAATCAATTCTGTTTCCGCAAGTTGCCGATGCGACAGTTTTGCCATCCGGGCTGAAAACAATTGAGCGGATATCCCGGATATCGTAATTCTCGTTCTCTAGCAGGCAGATAGGCTGTCCTGTGCTTGATGACCACAGCCTTAGTGTTTTATCTGAACCTCCGGACGCTATCAGCTTGCCATCCGGGCTGAAAGCGACTGTATTAACAGCGTATTCATGCCCTTCGAGAGTTTGAATCAGGAGGTTAATTTCAGGTTCAGGTTCTTCCTCTTCTTCTTCAAGCAAATCATTCACTGAATCCGGTTCCTGAATTATAAATGAGCCCTTTGATGGTTCCATCGATTCCTTTTCAATTTCTTCAACTTCCGCAACAGCTGTTTGTACGCAGATAAGCATTAATGCAAGTATGGTAAGAAACGCGAAGTAACGCATTTTTAACCTCCGGATATGTTCAATTGCTTTTGAATAATTAAATAACTTTAAGACAGTTTACGTAGTTCCATATTTTAATGCAAGCATGAATGTTCTCAGCCTTAAAGCGAAAAAGTTACGATAGTATTGACAATTCGCCTTTGCTTCATGTTCATCGCGACCTTGTGGCTGCTGAACTGATTCTATTATCGCCCTAAAACATAGTATGTTTGATATATTGCGTCCTCTGAATATAAATGGATTCCGGCTTTCGGGCTTGTTGAAAAACTTCACTTTGCCGTAACCCGACATGCCCTTATTAGAAAATGTGAATCCTAGCCAAATAACCATCGTGGGCATGCCGGGGCTTCCGCATATTCAGCCACTTCCCCGGCATGCCTACGAAGAAATGCGGGTTGAATTCACATTTATTCATAAAGGCATGACGGGTTACGGTTCTAATACCTTTTTCAACAAGCCCTTTCGCCGGAATGACAAGCGACTGTCATTCCGGGCTTGACCCGGAATCTACCCTTTTTCGATAATATAAATTAGCAT
The DNA here is from genome assembly GCA_965369605.1 of uncultured bacterium. Classification (GTDB taxonomy): domain Bacteria; phylum JAJVIF01; class JAJVIF01; order JAGGVT01; family JAGGVT01; genus JAGGVT01. Next base: position 30,260 of record CBDURE010000003.1, on the reverse strand, counting down.
CATTTCCACCTTTTTCAGAGGTCTCATGTCGAGAATCGCACAACTTAAAATTTTAAACCGCCTGCGTAATCACAGACGGTGTTTTTTTCAAACAGGCCCGGAGGGACTCGAACCCCCAACCCTCAGTTCCGAAGACTGATGCTCTATCCAGTTGAGCTACGGACCCATAAGTTATTCCCCACTATTTATCAGTGGCAAATTATACCGTAAGATTGCCATGCATGCTGTGTTTATCTATAAATATTTGCAGACATCCACCAAACACTCATAACCTCACGCAAGAAAAAACCGCCCACTTAAGGGCGGTTTGATTTTATCTTTCTCTATATTTCAATCCCTACTGCATTGGATTGTTTGAATCGAATTCGAGGAACTCAGCCAAAGATGTAAGCAGCTGCAATGATCCAACATTCAAATCATTACTAATAATCAGTTGATCTATTTCACTTTGCTGAATAGACTCTCCAATTACATAACGATTGTAAAGCTGGCAGGCTTTAAGGTCATCTGCTGTAATTTGATCATGAGCTGAATCATAATCGGGATTAGCTGCAAGAGCTCTATCGATAGCATCAAGAGCATCCGGCATGTAAGGATTTGTGAAACCATATATGAACATTTTTCCGCCATACTGAACCGGATCAAGCAGTAAAGTATTGGCAACGAGAGTCATATACGCTCCAGCCATGCCTACATACGCATCCGCGTCATTCGGATTTGCGAGAGCGACAATGAAATTCGAAACCGCATCTCCCCATTCATATCCACGGTTTGAGGGGCCTGAGCCTGACATGTCACGGCCTCGTTTGGCGTAAACCCATCCAATTCCGGTATATGCGCTTGAACTCTGTGAAAGCGAATCCGCATAACGTGTGTTCAACGCGCGTTCGAAGTGATAAAGCGCGAGGTTATATTGTTTAACCTTATATGAAGTCCAACCAAGCATTAATTGCTCGTTATTCATCACGCAATCACCCAGGTCTTCCGCGCCACCTGTTGTGAAGTAAAGAACGCGGTCATATCCTATCAATCTGCCAATTCCGGAATCCGCATGTTCGGCTTTCAGGATTATAGTTCTGTTCAACGGGAGATTCGTGAACGTGAAGTCACCCGCGACAGGACCTGTTTTCTCTGGATGATATACCGCTGACATGGGATTCATATCCTCGTCGAAAAGCTGTACATCAACAAATACCCCGCCAATCGGAGTTCCTTCAAGATCCACCACTCGTCCGGAAATCGTTCCCAGATTTGGATTGCCCTGCTGTTGTCCTTGTGGAGGTATTAAAGGATCTGATTCGCCTCCACCACTGCATCCTCCAAATACTGCTATTAAGAGAATAAAGGCAATATAATAAAAAATATTTTTCATGATTAATCTCCTTGAATGTTTCATCACAAATCTATATGAAAACATTAACACTCCGGGAATAAACCCTATGAGTGATGGAATCCTGTAATTTCCATTGTTACTTCACCTGTGACAGTCATCGGAATTTCCGGATTCTGTCGGAAGTCCATTGGAACTCCGGTAAACTGAATCATCAAAGTACCCTTCTGGGGGGCAGTATCCTGAGCCAAATGAACTCGTCCAATATAGAGGTCATCCGCGAACTGCACCATGCACAACTCGTTGGGGAAGTACATCGGCTCTCCACCACTGGTAAGTTGCACAGTGATTTCCTGGTCAATTTCACCATCGTTGTCAGTGTCGTAACCTACAAGGTAACTTATAGCTCTGCCGCCATTAATCCAAATTTCGATTGGCGGATCAACTGAGTAGTCATAATACACCGGCGTTTCGACTGGATCCATCAACCTGTAACGGCTCTTAACCACAAAGATGATATCGCCGTGCAGAATCGGATTAGTGAAAGCCTTAATCAGAACCGGCTCGTTAATCGGTTTCGGATGATAGCTTCTCTGAAGCGCCTCAACGCAGTCAATTAAACCCCATCCTGTCTGATTGTCTATTCCTGCAACGCCGACAATGTCGAAATTGCTTGAATCCTTAAGTATATCAACAACCTCGTCAGGCCTAAGGAATGGGAACTGAGACCATACAAGCCCAACCAATCCGGAGACCTGTGCCGCCGCGAATGATGTTCCATTTCCTACCGCATAGCCTTCCGAGAACTCTGTTGGATATGTTGAAAGAATGTTATATCCCGGAGCCACAACAAACGGCTGAGTTTCAATTGATTCTGTTAAACTCGGTATGTTCGATGTTGACAACGAATTGTTAGCATAGTCAACCGCACCGACTTTAACAACATATGGATTGTTGGCGGGATAAACGGAATCTATTCCATCATCAATAGGCTTGCCGTCATCACCGGCCGCCGCGACACAAAGAACGTGAACCGTTTCCATGCATTCACTAATCGCGTTGATTTCAGCATGCGATTGTCCTATCGTGTTGGGCACCGTGTAGCCATAACTCATGTTGATAACCATTTTAGCGTTGAACGGGTCAGCGAAGATTGTCTGCAGCGGGAAAGAAAAATTCCGGTCCTCACCGCGAAGGTCGTTAAACCGCCCAAGCGCGAACATGATTCCCTCTGCGCTTGCGAAACTATCCGCTACACCATCGTTATCCAGAACCTTCACAGGAAGGATACGTGGATTCCAGGCGGTGCCTGCTATTCCCTGTCCGTTATGGGTAAGCGCGCCAAGGATACCAGTAACAAGCGTTCCGTGGCCGTGGCCATCCATGACATCCCTGTTGCCATCAATGAAATTCCAGCCGTCAAGAATTTTTACGCCATCATATTGGCCGGTTGAAATCATAAGGTCAGGATGGTTCATATCAATCCCGGTATCCAGAACCGCGATAACAACATCACTCTGCTGGGGAATTCCAGCCAGATCGCTGCCCGGCTCAATAAACCAGGCTTCCGGAGCGTTTATCTGCTCAAGATATGCCTGTTCGGATAAACGAGGATCATTCGGTTCCACGCGAAGCTGTTTCGCGTATGTGCGGAATATCGGTTCCGCAATTTCGATATTTTCTTCATCCCATAAATCTTCAAGAAGATTTGTAAGGGATTCCCCATCAGCCATTTTTAGCCGGTAGAATCCAAGTTCAGGAATCACCTTCATTACTGACAGATGGTATTCGTTCAAAATGTTGTCCCGCTGTTCATCTGTTATTCCATCAACGAATTTGATGGAAATATCGTGGGACAAAACACGATCTTCAATACGTAAGCTTTCGATAGATGCCAGTTTGACATCTTCTGTAACTATGATTCCCCTGTCGATTGCCGCATCACTACTGCGATCTGGAGATACAATCTGGTTAACATCAGATTGTGAACACGCAAACGATGCAATAATGAATGCTCCGAGAATCAGAGCTAATGTCAGAAGTTTTACCTTGGAATACAAAGTTGTTCCTCCGAACTATGGAGATATTATTCCACCTAAAACAGGTGGCGAATAAATTTATAAAAAACATAATTCAATTCCATCCATTCACTAATTTCATTAAATCAACAAACACCCCTGTTTAAATAATAAAATAACCCACGAGCCGGGCGGGAATCCGTTTATAATCATCCAACCCAATGCACTAATGCCATCAACCCGTGGCATATACCGGTTTATCCGGCTTTAACAAAATAAATTTCATGCAGAGTATAAATTAAAAGAGTGTAATTGTCAATAGAAAATAAGCTATTTTATGTAAATTCCTGCTACTTTTGGATAATTGCCTTTTATGTTCTTTTCCTTGACACCTTCACCTGCATCTTGCTGTTTATCGCAATTTCCCCTGCTCCACTCAGATATTCCATTGATAACGAAGCGCCCTTTGATATTTCCTTAATTGCTATCATGCCGATTACACTATCAATCATTGATGCCGGAGTATCACCTTCTGGACGAGCGATTTTAAGGCATTCTCTTGTGATACATGTTCCCTGTTTGATATCGAGGGCAGCGTATAATCCACGGCGAGCCACTTCTCTTGATGGTTCCTCTTTCGCACTCGGCTTTTTTTCGCCATCACCAAGCATTATTTCAAGCTTTCTCGTTCTCTCTATAATGGTTTTTAGTTCACTCTCATCAGCGGAAAGACTCTGATCCGGGCCTGGAAGATTTTTATCAATCGTGAAATGCTTTTCTATTAATAGAGCGCCAAAAGCGACAGCGCTAAGAATCGCGAGGTCGCCGACATAATGATCAGAATAACCCACATCGCGTCCCAGAGTTTCGCGCATCGTTTTAATTACTCGAATGTTCATTTCAGTTTCATCCGGCGGATAGCTCGAAACGCAATGCAATGGAATTACACAACTCGCGCCACTTTTCTCAAGAATATCAATTGCCTCAATCACTTCTTTCATATACCCCATACCGGTTGAAAAGATGACGGGTTTATTATATGAAGCGATTGTTTTCATCAAAGGGAAATTTGTCAAATCACCCGATGCGATCTTAAACGCGCCAACTCCGCATGATAACAGCATCTCTGCGCTTTCCTCATCGAACGGAGTTGAAATGAAATCTATTCCTTCATCCCTGCAAATATCGCGCAGATATAAATGAGCTTTTTTATCCAGTTCGCTTGTTTTGAAAATGTTGTATAGTTCCGGCATTTTAAGTGGACACGCGAGCAGTTCAGACTTGTAGGTTTGGAATTTAACTCCCTCTGCGCCGGTTCGTGCCGCGGCGCGAATCATCTCGGCCGCAAGGTCCAAATCACCGTTGTGATTCAATCCGATTTCAGCAAGGAAATATACTTTCTCTTTTGATACTATCCGACGATTGCCAATTCTGAATTCAGCCATAATACTCTCCGGAATGATGTTTAAATCACATTAAATCAAGTCTCCCCAACTATAGTGAATATCGCCTTTAAGAGAGGTATATTTAAATGAAATGGCAAAAAGAAATCAGGTTAAAGATTAGCAGGAAAGCACTTTACACTTAAGATTTATTCAAAAGAGCTTTTTAATTCATTAAGCCTTAACATGCATTTTTTCAAACTGGAGCAGTTTTGAGCTGCTATATCCGGGTCCCAATACGATAAGGCAAATTCCGCGATTCTTGATGCATAAGCTGGTCCAACTTTTCGCATACCTTTTGGAGTTGGAATAAGATCATCCTTAATGCTTTGGTTCCGTGATTTTTTAGCTAGTTCAATGACAAACCTTTTGGGATCATCTATTGATTCAGGATTTTCTGGAATTTTGTTTTTATTTACTCCAATGAACTTTGCAAAAGCTACTCTATCCGCTAATAGCCATGCTTCAATTTCCCGGACAGCAATTCTAAATATCATATGCTTCGCAGGTTTAGGAAGAAGCTTTTCACATAAAATCGGAGGGCATTCTTCATCATCCAAATCTCTTAATGCAAGCCATGGACTATACTTAGCTGCATTATTATAACCAGAAATCTTCTTATCAAAATTCCCAGAGCCTCTTTCATTGTGCATTGTTTGAACACTCAATCCCAAGTTCTTACAAAGAACTCTTACGATCACTTCATCGGAATAACCTTCCACCGTAATATTAATCGCAACCATTTTGGTAACCTATTTTGGTAAATTGGGTAAGGGCAACTGCCAACTTTCTTTTGGGGCAACTTTGGGAATCACCGCATCGGCAATAGTCAAGCCACCATCCAACAGTGCTTTTACTTCTTTATCATCCTTGGCACATCTTATTTCTGTGCCATTAGGGCTTGGAATCAGCATTAAAACTTCATCTACTCCAATCCCGGAATCCTCTAACAACTCATTTGAATGTGTAGTAATAAAAATCTGTCTTTTAGTTTTTTTCAACATTCTTTGAAGCAATTGAGGAATATGGCGAACAATCTCAGGATGTAACGATAATTCAGGCTCTTCTATAAGTACTGGTCCAGTTCCATCCAACACAACCCATAATAAACCGATTAATCTCAGCGTTCCATCGGAAAACTGATCTTCTCTTTGCCATCCTGCCCCGGGTCTCCAGTGTTTATAACAACCCTCAATATGAGGAATCCCGCTTTTATCATGTGTTATTTTTAACCCTTCAAGTTGGGGAATTGCAAACTTTAATGCATCCGATATTTTCTTTAATCTTGAAACTCGAGTTTTTTCAATTGTTCTTGCAATCTGATTAATAAAGTCACTTCCATAAGGGTCTTCTATTTTTCCAATATATCTATCCGGTTCTTTCACAATTTGCGGCACAATATGTCTGTAGTGAAGGGATTTAAAAAACTCGTGGATAATTCTATATTCCTTATTTGCGCTTGATTGCTGAAGATATGTTTGCCTTAATCTCTCTGTGTCCCTTTTGTCCTCATCATTGGGACGTTCAAGAATACTTTCATCATTGTGAATTACAGTCTCATTCTTAATCGTAATTCGACGTTGTTGGTCCTGGCTGAATGCTATTTTATATTTCCATTCAGGTTTTTCTAAATCAGTGCCCAATTCCACATTCAACTCAATGTTAGGCTTGCTTCTTGCCGCAAGGCATCGAAGTTTTGATACGCCACCTCTTTTTTCAATTGCCTCACGCAGCCCCCCACCAACAGAAACTATGTCTCGAAAAAACCGGATTGCATCCAGAAAGTTTGACTTGCCTGAAGCATTAGGACCAACAATAAAAGAACGTTGAGCAAGTTCAACATCTATACTTCTGAAATTGCGCCAATTCTTTAGTTTTATTCGTGTAATCCGCATGTATTGCCTCGTATGAGCTATCAACTAAAATATAGCATAATTTCAATGGGTATGTCTGATAATAATTTTAAATCTCAATCCCCAAGGCTCATTGTTTCCATTGACTTCATGGTTATCTCGGTTTCCAAATCGAATATGGGGTATTTGACATCGATTTCAATTTCGTTTCCAAGTTGTGTCAGCCAATCCTGCAGCATTGGATAAACTCGCACATTATTCATTGATTCGATTATTTCATCCTTTACCGTATCAAACGATTGCTCCTCTTTCTCAACCTTTTCTGTGAGTTTGACAACGTAGAATCTATCCTGAATGAACATCATTTCACTTGCTACATCGATTTCCAGTGAAAAGATTTTATCCTCCAATTCAGTAAAGGGACCAACGAACAAACCGCGTGGCCACAGTGTTCCGATATCGCCGCCGTCATCTTTTGTAACCTCATCAATGGAATATTTACGTGCGGTATCCGCGAAAGAAGCGCCGTTTTGAATTTCCGAAATCACGGATTTCATATCATCCTCTGTATCAGTAACGATAATCGAGAATCTCACTCTTTCCGGAATCTGCCATCGTTGCTGGTTATTGTCATAATATTTTTTCGCTATATCCTCCGTAACATCCACGCCAACATCTTCCGCAAGCAAATCGCGTTTTTTAATAAAAACCTTCTTTGCGAGAAGTTCCCGATAAATCGCATCCCGGACTTTATCCATGTCAAAAGAGTTTTCAAGGGTTTTGATTTTTTCCTCACCGTATGTGTTGGCAAGCATTTTTTGCGGTTCGTTCCTGTCAACCTCAACTCCCAGAGTTTTAGCCCTTTGAGAAATCGCCATGTTCTCTATCAATTCCTGCAGTATCTCCTGTCCATGCCTTCCGATGAGAAAGAAAAGCATTTCCTGTTCGGAAATTTCCTCGCCATTAACCTCGACAACAGTCGGGTACACAAGGCAATTATGAAATGGCTGGGTTAATTTTTGCACTTTGACAAAGTTTTTCTGTGCATCATCATTGGTTTCAAATATCGGATAGATAACCTCTATCGTTGAAGTATCCCTGTATTCAGTCAGTTTTGCCTTCACAAACGGGTCAACCTCTTCCAGAGCAAGAAGATGTCCGATGTAATCACTTACCTCTTTGAATTTCTTTTCAACCTTCTCAAGCCGTTGTGTCGGCATTACAATAAAGTGATTGTTTTCAATCGAAATGACATCGCTGAATTTATTGAGAGGCAATTCAAATATTGAATCCTCCAGATTTTTCAACGGGCCGCGAAAGAATCCTTTTGGTATCATTTCACCTATATCGCCTCCATTCCCCGCAGTCGCGTCGTCAATCGAGTATTTAGCGGCTACATCGGCAAATGATGTTCCATCTATCAACTCGCCATGCGCTTTTTTAGCTTCCTCGGAATTTTCAGCGACAATGATACTGAATCTGACCACAGCAGGCCGTGACCACATATCGGAGTTTTGCAGATAATAATCAAGCGCCTTTTCGCGAGTTACCTCTATTCCCTTTTCGGAAATAAGAGTCTCAATCATCGCGTCGTATACTTTCTCTGAGAGGTGTTCACGTTCAACCGCTCTAAGAATTTTATCAACATCAAATGATTCAGCGAGTTCATCGAATTTAGCCTCACCATACATCTTTAGCATCTCTTTACGAGGCTTTTCCGGGTCTATTGTTACCCCATAAAAATCAGCCTTCTGGGCAAGAATCGCGTTTTCGATAAGCTCGGCAAGGATATCCTGTCCGTTTCTGCCAATCAAAAAATAGAGAAGTTCTGTTTCATAGATTGGTTGTGAGTTTATCGTAACCACCACAGGCGCGATAAGAACATCTTTTTTAGCCGCCTGTGCGGATTGATACGGCCCAGGCACGCTTAAAAATATCACTACTGCCAGAAGTACAAGAAAATGCTTCTTTGAATTCATTTGAATCTCCATCAGTTTCATTTTTTTAATATCATGGATGCTATTTCATCCACGATTCCTTTTGCGATATTTATCTTTAAATCTCTTTTAATTTGTTTCTCGCCGTTTTTATTCAGAATGACAACTTCGTTATGCTCAGAGTTAAATCCGATATCTGAACGTGAGATATCGTTCGCAATTATCATGTCAAGTTTTTTCGATTTAAGTTTGGATTTCGCTCTTGAAATCATGTCCTCGCTTTCAGCAGCGAATCCAACTATAAATCTATCCCCTTTGTTTTCAGCCAGGTTTGCAATTATATCCTCCGTTGGCTCAAGTTCAATTGTGATGCCGCCATCAGAGCGATGAAGTTTGTTATCAGATTGCTTTTTTGGTTTAAAATCAGCCACAGCCGCCGCCATTACAAGAAGATCGCATGATGGAAATTTCGAATCAAGCATTTCCTTTAAATCCGAAGCTGTTTTAAATTTGGCTATTTCATCCACACCCGGGTCAGGCAAATCAACGGATGAAATAAGCGTTACCTTTGCTCCGCGTTTTTTCAATTGCTTCGCGACAGCATATCCCATTTTCCCGCTTGATCGATTTGCAATCACACGAACTGGATCTATCGGTTCTTCGGTTCCGCCAGCCGTGACAATCGCATTTATGTTTTTCATGTCACGGGTTTCATCGAGACATTTAATAACAGCATTATAAATGACATCCACGGACGCCAGTCTCCCCTCCCCTGACTCACCACATGCGAGTTCTCCCTCCTCCGGGTCAATTATAATAACGCCTCGTTTTTTCAGAATTTCCAGGTTATTTTTCGTTGCCGGGTGATTATACATGCGGTAATTCATAGCCGGGGCAATCACAAGCGGTTTTTCTCCGGTACCGTAAAATGCCATAGCTATCAGTGAAACAGGATCATCTGCAATGCCGGATGCGATTTTCGCAATGATATCCGCGGTGGCAGGAGCGACAAGCATCAAATCCGCAATATCTGCCAGTTCGATGTGCCCTACATTTCTCTCAATCCTGCTGTCGAAAATGTCAACAACCGCTTTGTTGGTTGAAAGGCATGAAACGGTCAGAGGTGTGATAAATTCCGTCGCCGCTTTGGTCATTACCGGATGCACACGGAATTTGTCCTTTACAAACAGACGAATGAGATCGCATGCCTTGTAAGCCGCGATCCCACCTGTAATTCCAATAATTATGTTCCCTGCAGCGGTCAAAATCATGGTTATCCGGGCATTTCGCCAGGATTAATCCTCATCATTTACGCTAGTATCCTCTTTAAGTATCTTGGGTGGATAGTCATCATCCAACACACCAACTTCAGGCCCTAATTCATCAGCTTCTTCTACGTTTTTTTCATCAGCAGCTTCCTCGCTGTTATCAGCCGATTCTTCAACGTCAACATCGGCGGCAATAGCGCCCTGGAGTTTCGCCTTCTCAGCATCAATGGCAAGAGGCAGTTCAATCTGTTCACCGTCAACTGAATCACGAGAAACTAATTTCTTAAAATCAAATTCAACATTGCCCTCCCTTATTTCGTCCAGCGCCTGTTGAAGCGGCTGTGTGTTTTCACGGTCTTTCTTTTTGATTTCAATCGCGCGCTTTCCTGCAACGGCAGCAAGTTCATACATTCCATGAACAGTTTCTAAAAGACTATCGATACTTGGTGTATCCATTCGACTTATCACCTCTGGATTGATTTCATTTTTTTCGATGAATTATCCAAAATCACTCATCCATTCGACAACATCAACAAATTAAAAGTTGACTTTAACCGTTCTGCCTGAATGTCTGAATGACTTTTTCATAAACCCATCGTGATCTGTTATATTCACCGCGGATTGCCATTTCGGCATCATCAATCGCGGATTCAAGATTATCATTAATAATTATATAGTCGAAATACTTTGCCTCGTCAACTTCACGAACAGCTTCTTTTAATCGCCTTTCCAATTGATCCACGTTTTCAGTATTTCTGTCCTTAAGCCTTTGCTCAAGTGTTATTTTATCCGGCGGTACGATAAACAAGCTAACCTCATCCACCATAGGATGCGTTCTCACACTTCTCGAACCCTGCACATCAATTTCCAAAACAGCGATTTTTCCCTGCTCAATGAGTTCCTTAACATCCTCAACAGGTGTGCCGTAGAACTGGTCATAAACAATCGCCCACTCCAGAAATCCTTTCTCCTGAACCTTTTGCTGAAAGTCCTCCTTTGTTACGAAACGATACTCCACACCATCTTCCTCACCGTCACGAGATGAGCGAGTAGTCCAGGATGTTACCACTGACATATCCTCAAATCGCTTCAGCAACCCAATAATAACAGAACCCTTTCCCGCACCGGAAGGCCCTGATATTACAAGTAGAAAACCCGGATATTTCTTTTCGCTCATCATTTTCGCCTTTCAATCAGATAATCAGCCAATGTTTTAAGGAAATCTGTTTTTGGAAGTCCGTTCAGAGTTTCCTTAGCCCTGTCAACCGCTTGTTTTGCCTGTGTACGCGCTCCCTCAAGCGTGTAAGCTGATACATAATTCACCCTTTTAATTTCCGCATCATGTCCAACATCCTTTCCAAGTTCCTCGACTGTAGATGTTTCATCTAGAATATCATCCGTAATCTGGAAAGCCAGCCCGAATTCCATCGCGTAACCGGTAAGTTTTTCCAGTTCGTTATCAGGCGCTTTTGCAAGAATAGCGCCCATCCTGAGACTCGCGCTGAAAAAACTCGCGGTTTTCATCTGGTGAAGGCGGGTTACTCCTTCAAGGTCAGATGCGTTTCGTGATGGATCAAGGTCCAAAACCTGTCCGCCAAGAACGCCATCCACACCAAGCGCATCGGATAATTCTGCAATTATCCTCAGCACCGATTCAGCTGAAAAATGCTCAACGCCTTCTCTGGCAATTACGCCGTACGCCATATTCAAATATTCATCACCTGCAAGAACCGCCAATGCTTCGTCATATTCCCTGTGAAGAGCAGGCTTGCCTCTTCTTAATAAAGCATCATCCATGCACGGCAAATCATCGTGAACAAGAGTAAATGACTGAATATACTCAAGAGCGACCGCAACCGGAATCAGTTTCGATCTTACCACGCCATACATCTCACCAGTTGTGATGGCAAGAATTGGCCTGAGTCGTTTTCCGCCGTTTAAAACGGAATACCTCAATGCTTCCCTTATGCGTGGAGGGAAATCGGTTTTATATGTAAGTTGCCTGTCCAGTTCAGAGTCGATTTCACTCTTCAAACCGGCAAGTCGGTCTTTTAAATCCATCTTACAGTTCAAATAGTCCTTTTTTAATCACATCTCTTGAGATAACAAGCCGTTGAATCTCGTTAGTGCCCTCGTAAATCTGCTTGATTTTGGCGTCGCGCAGATGTTTTTCAACAGGATATTCCCTTGAATAACCGTATCCGCCCATAATCTGAATAGCCTCAAGGCATACTTGAACAGCAATGTCGCTCGCGTACATTTTCGCCTGAGCCGCTTCACAAGTGCATCTTTCACCATTATCCTTAAGCCACGCGGCGTGCATTACAAGCCATCTCGCGGCTTGAATCTGTGTTGCGAAATCCGCCAGTTTCCATTGTGTAGCCTGGAAATCCGTAATGAACTTGCCAAACTGCTTTCGTGTTTTGGCATATTCAAGCGCTTCATGCAGCGCCTGTAATGCTATTCCCACTGCCGCGGCGCCCATTCCGATACGTCCGCCGTCCAGTACGTTCATCGCGACTTTGAATCCCTTTCCCATATATTTATCGCCGCCAAGTAAATTTTCATAGGGTACCTTTACATTCTCGAAGAAGATTTCCGTCTGATGCGAACCTCGAATTCCCATCGTATCCTCGACATGGCCTGTTGTGTATCCCTCCATGCCTTTTTCGATAATAATGGGAGAAATTCCCATAAGCCCTCTTGATGGATCAGTCATTGCAAAGAGAATAATTACGCTTGCGACATCACCATTGGTAATCCACTGTTTATGTCCATTTACAAGAAAGTGTGATTTATCCTCGGAGAGAATTGCGGTTGTCTTGATATTCGATGAATCGCTTCCCGCTTCAGGTTCAGTCAGTGCGAATGAGCCGATGTATTCACCGGTAGCAAGTTTGGGAAGATATTTTTTCTTCTGCTCATCCGTGCCAAAATTTATTACGGAGTAGCAGCAAAGTGAATTATGAGCTCCCATGAAAGTCGCGAGACCGGCTTCTCCTCTCGCCAGTTCCTCAGCGATTATCGCGGTTTGTGTGTAGGTTAATCCGGCACCGCCATATTCAGCGGGAACATATGGAGCGAGATATCCAAGTTCTCCCAATTCCTTTATTAGTTCCTGTGGGATCTCGCGTGTATCATCAATCTGCTTCGCAAGCGGAAGCGCCTTTTCCTGCGCCCACTTGTGAATAGATTCTTTTATCATGCGAGTTTCTTCATCAAGACTAAAATCCATTTTAAAACCTCCAGGAGTTTGGCACTCCGTTTGTTTTTGTTTTAAATATAAAATTCAGCAACCACTTTTTAATCAAATGTGGTTTGAAATAAATTCCTTACTGTGCCTTAATAATCAAAGCCGCGTTCTGTCCGCCAAACCCAAAAGAGTCTTTCAGCATATACTTAATCTTGTGTTCACGCGATTCCCCGCCGACATAATCAAGGTCACAATCAGGATCCGGGATTTCATAGTTTGCTGTTTGATGAATCATTCCGTGCTGCATTCCCACAAGGCTGGCTGCGAGTTCAATCGCTCCGCCTGCGCCCAGAAGATGTCCGACTACTGATTTCGTTGAACTTATAGGAATCTTATATGCCCTGTCGCCAAATACATTTTTAAGCGCTTCAGTCTCTGCTTTATCGTTTAGTGGAGTGCTTGTTCCGTGCGCGTTTATGTAATCAATATCGTCTACAGTGATGCCGGCATCTTTCAAAGCCATTTTAATGCACCTTGCAGCGCCTTCGCCGCCTGGCGCCGGAGCTGTAATATGGAAAGCGTCCCCGCTTAAACCATAGCCGATTACCTCACCATAAATTTTCGCATCACGTTTTTTAGCGTGTTCCCACTCCTCTAACATAATGGTAACGCCGCCTTCTCCAACAATAAAACCATCACGTTCTTTGTCGAAAGGCCTGCTGGCTTTTTCCGGAACGTCATTACGTTTGGACAGCGCGCCCATGTTGGCGAATCCGGCATAACCGGACGGAACCACAGCGGCTTCTGAACCGCCTGTCAATATTGCATCCGCGTTTCCAAGCCTGATATGGTTGAATGATTCACCCAATGCGTGTGTTGATGATGCGCATGCTGTAACGACTACAAAATTAGGCCCTTTTAGCCCGTGATGAATCGCTACTATTCCACTCGACATGTTTGGAATTGACGCCGGAATATAAAAAGGCGAAACTCGTTTCGGCCCAGCCTTTTCAAGTTTGACAGCATCCCTGCAAAGGACTCCCAAACCGCCTATTCCGCTGCCAAGTATGACGCCAAATCTATCCCTGTCGCATTTTTCCAAATCGATTCCTGAATCATCCACGCACAATTTCGACGCGGCAACCGCGAAATGGACAAATCGGTCAGTGCGTTTAATTTCCTTTGCGTCCATGAACTCTTCCGGCTTGAAATGAATACACTCACTGGCAATCTGTACCGAGTAATTTTCAACATCAAAAGCCTGAGTTCGTCTGATACCGGAAACACCATCCCGCGCATTTTCCCACAGAATATCCTTTCCAGTTCCAAATGTTGAGATAACTCCCAACCCTGTTATTGCTACCCTGCGTTCCACGAAAAACCTCCAGGGATTTCAGAATTATGAATAAAGATTAAAATATATAAATAGTAAAAATATCAAATTAAAAAACAGCGCCGCCGCCGGTCACGGTTAATTCGCAACCGCTTATATATCGCGCTTCGTCGCTGGCAAGAAACCGTACAGCATAAGCTACTTCCTCAGGTTCGCCAAATCTTCCCATCGGAATTCTGCTTAAGAAAAACTCACGCCTTTCATCTGTGATGTCATCAAGCATTTTTGTGTTTATGATTCCCGGGATAACGACATTCGATGTTATATTCCTCGACCCCAGTTCCAAAGCCAGCGATTTTGATAATCCATGCAAAGCCGCTTTGCTGGCGGAATAAAGCGTTTGCGCCGGTGAACCGGCAGTCGCGGCTGGTGATGAAATATGAATTAATCTTCCATATCGAATTTTCATCATGTATTTCACCGCAAGCCTGGTCAGATTCATTAGCCCAAACAGGTTTGTGCCGAATACAAAATCCATGTCAGTATTTTTCTGGCGGACAAACAACCCTTCCTGATTCACCGCCGCGTTGTTCACAAGGATATGAAGATTTTCAGATTCATCAATGATTTGCGAGATAACTGATTCGCGAGCTTTTGAATCCGTTATATCGCCTGAAATAGCAACCGCCATACCGCCGTTTGATTCTATCTCACTTACAACCTCATCCGCTTTTTGTGAGTTCTTATTATAATGGATATAAATCTTCGCTCCGGCTGATGCCAGCACAACGGCAATCGCGCTTCCTATTCCGCCGGATGCGCCGGTAACCAGAGCTGTTTTATTTTCCAGTTTGAAATCCATCAGTTGTCTTTTACATCAACTCCAAGTTCCTTAAGCGATTCAAGAGTGGCTTTCAACTGTCCCGGATTGCTTACGTTGAACAGCTTAAAATCAGCCATATCGCTGTACCCGCGTTTTATCATTGGCATAAGGACAATCGGTCCGAATTCGATAAACGTATCTATTCCCTCCGACAGCATTAATCTCACTGACTGATCCCACAAAACGGCGTTAGCAATTTGCTCTGACAGGATATTCGGTAGTTCACCACAATCCTGATTTGGTACGCCATCCGCGTTTGTTATTACAGGATAACTCATTGGATGAAACTCGGTTACAGCCAGTTCCTTCGAGAATTTCTCCCTTGCGGGGTCCATCATTCGGCTGTGAAACGGAGCGGATACCTTAAGAGGAATCGCTTTTTTGATTCCATATTCAGGCGCTTTTTCCATTGCCAGTTTCACAAGTTCCTTTTCACCGGAGATGACAATCTGAGATGGCGTATTGAAGTTAGCGATTTCCAGGCACCCATCCAGTCCGAGGTCTGTTATAAGTTTCCCAATCTGCATTAAATCCCCGCCAAGAAGGGCCGCCATACCGCCTTCACCAATTGGAACAGCTTCCTGAATAAACTGCCCTCTTTTGTTTACCAGCCTGACAGCATCTTTCAACTCCAACGCCTGTGAAACAACAAGCGCGGAAAATTCGCCAAGTGAATGTCCGGCAAGATATATAGGTTCAAGGTCGCATCTTTTTCTAAATGCTTCATAAGCGGCTATGCTAACCGTTAAAATTGCCGGCTGGGCAAATTCCGTTTTTACCAGCTCCTCAATAGGCCCTTCAAAAATAAGGCTTATGAGGTCAATATCGACAGCTTCGTTCGCTTGTTCGAAAACCTCACGGGATTCGGGAAACTCATCATATAGTTCCTTTCCCATCCCTACTTTCTGTGACCCCTGCCCGGGGAATACAAATGCAGTTTTCATATTTTACAACGCTCTCCGGCAGTCAAACCGGGCAATTTTAGTCTTTAAGTAAACGACAAAATTTATTTGCAAAAGCAGAGAAGCTAACCCCTCTGCTTACTACATATCCATACTTGTGTTTTTCCTTCCATTTGTACCAGCCGGAACTGTAATTTTCCGGTCTACAATCGCTTTCTTTGTTTGCGTTACAGCATCTGAATCCTGAATTTCATTGTCCATACCCCATTCCACCAGCGCGGCTGAATATGTCAATCCGGCGCCGAAAGTAAGTATCATCAGCTTGTCGCCTTTACGAAGCCGGTTATCCTTGAAAGCATCATGTACGCATAATGGAATGCTTGCCGCTGTGGTATTTCCATACCGGTCAATGTTGTTATAACTCTTTGTATCCATATCCAGGCGAAGAGCTGACATTACACCTTTCACAATTCGAATGTTCGCTTGATGAATGCATATCAGGTCGATGTCATCCAGAGTCAAACCGTTTCGCTGTGTGATTTCCCGTGCAAGTTCCGCCATGTGCTTTATCGCGAGTTTGAAAACCTTGTTGCCTTCCATTTTCACTGTGTGCATATTCTGGTTGACAGTTTCCAAAGTCGTCGGATTCAAACTTCCCCCACCCGGCATATAGAGAATCTCTCCCTGGCGTCCATCCGCCCTGATTATGTAATCAACCAGGCTTCCCTTGTCTTCCGGCACGTTTTCAAGAACAACCGCTCCTGCGCCATCACCAAACAGGACACAGACTCCCCGGTCATTGTAATCAAGGATTGAACTCATAACTTCACTTCCGACAACAAGCGCCTTTTTAACATGTCCAAGCGCCATCTGTCCGTGAGCAAGTGAAAGGCCATAAACAAAGCCACTGCAAGCCGCAAGAACATCCAAAGCTCCAGCACCTTTCGCTCCCAGCTTTGCCTGAAGAGTGCATGCCGTTGACGGAAAAATCCTGTCGGGTGTAATTGTTGCAACAATAATCAGGTCAAGTTCCTCAGGAGCAATTCCGCTCATTTCAAGGGCTTTTATAGACGCTTGATAAGCGAGAACACTGTTGGGAGTGCCCTTTTCAACAATACACCTGGTTTTTACTCCTGTGCGCTTGGTAATCCACTCATCCGATGTGTCGAGATATGATTCAAAATGAGCGTTATCCAGTGTTTTTTCAGGAACATACATTCCTATACCGGTAATTGAAACATTTTGAATGTTAAGATTAAGCATATCCGTTTACTCCATTTCATCAGAAGACCCGGTCATAACCAAGGTCTCCTTCATGTTGTTTGCTATTTCTTCAGAAATGCTGCCAGCCAGGTCCGCATTCGCCAATTTTTGTGCAAATTCAAGGGCGTTCGCTATGGTCGATGCCTGCGATTTCCCATGAGTAATTACCACATTCCCCTTTACACCCATTATCAGAGCGCCGCCGTATTCCCGCCAATCCATTTTCCTTCTTATCGATTTCACCGAACCACTAATCATCATTGCCCCAAGACGTTCTTTCCATCCGCTGTGAGTAATTATTTCCCTGAAAGTCCCCAAAAACAGCGTCGCGGTTCCCTCTATCGCCTTGAGCATGATGTTTCCAACAAAACCATCACACACTATGACATCCGCTTTGCCGTCAAAGATTTCATTTCCTTCAATGTTACCAATGAAATTTAATTTACTCGCACTGAGAAATTCGTGTGCTCTCTGAACAATCACGTTTCCCTTTGATTTCTCTTCACCTATGTTTAAAAGCGCAATCGACGGCTTCTCTCTTTTCAAAACTTTCTTTGCGTAAAAATGCCCCATGACAGCAAACTGATAAAGATTTTCAGGTGAACAGTCGGTAGATACACCGGCATCCAATAACACAGATTCACCTTTTGGCGTGGGCATTGGAATTGCAATTGCGGGACGAAAAATCCCCGGCGTGTCGCCAAGCACCCATTTAGCCGCAACGAGCATAGCTCCTGAATTGCCAGCGCTTAACACTGCTGACGCTTTTTTATCACGAGCGAGTTCAAAAGCACGAGCGAGAGAATTGTCCGGTTTCTTTTTCATCGCGCGAACAGGAGAATCGCCCATTTCTATCTGCTCTGAGGCATGAAAGATTTTCAGGCAGTCTCCGCCTGAATCGCCAAGTTCCTTTCGGATAACCTTTTCATCTCCGACAAGTATTACATGCACTCCTTTCGATGCGGCAATAACAGCTCCCTGAACAATCGCGGACGGCGCATCATCGCCACCCATCGCATCAAGAGCAATCCAGTGAATCCCGTTATTTATGCCGTCTTCCATTTTATCCATCAAAAATCAACCGGTGGTGATTATCAAAGAATGAAATTTCATTCGTTGGTCCCACCAGTTAGCTTTTAACCAAAATATTGATTATAAATGATTTTAACCCAATTATGAACATAAAATTCTTCAATTTATCAATGTATATCCTGAAAATGGAAATAAATATCCCCCGCGTTAGCGGGGGATACTCTTGTTCATCTGATTGAACAGTATAGATTAATTACACTGTTTTCTGTACTGTTATTTATGCCTAGTCCACGTGGCAGGCATGAATACCTGTTGATGTTACTACATAAAGCTCATCATCAGCAGTGTCGAAATCTATTCTTAACGGATCACCATCGTCAATCCAATCGCTGGTGTATATGTGTACGAAACTTGCAGCGTAGGTGTCGAATTTCTGGAACCTGTACATACCACTGCCATGGTCTTCAAGTGTAACTACATGTCCGGCTGAATCCATCGCAACATCAAGTCCGCCAGTGAATTCGTCATCGCCGGTTCCAAAGGCTTTGTATGTTGCAATTTCTGCCATAGTACCAAAGCCAACAGTCGTGCCGACAACTTTTAAAGCGCCAAGTGATGTAGCGTCGTCACTCAGGAAAACCAGCATATTGTTAGTTCCTGACATGCCTTCAATCCCTGCAAGTTCACCGGCAATAAGGTCATACATTACACCAGTGGCGATAGCGTAAGTGCTATTCAAACCCGGACTGCTATCAGGCCATGATATTACGAAATCACATAGTGCAGGGAATGACGGGCAATTGGGGCTTCTTTCACCATACATTGCAACTCGCCCTCCATATGAAGCTGTTAAGTGATTCGTTACATCAGGAGATGTGGATAACCCACCAGTAGAGCCACACCAAATGTAAGTTGCATTCTGCTGTGTTGCGTTTGTTCCTGTAACAACCCAGGAGCAAAGTGCGCATTGACCGAGGTTTGTGCCTACATGCATGCCATCAGGAGAACAGTCAACCATTTTCCACTCACCAGTAAATGTAGTCCAGGCAGGATATGGGTTTGCCATTCCATAACCAGGGTTAATAACCTGCATGTTGCCAAGTGGCTCATTGTCAAATTTAAGGCAGGTTCTTGTACCACCTAAGTTCATTTGACCACCTGTGTTGCCTGTGGATGGATGGTCTGCAACTACATAGACCACTCCATCAGGTGCAACAGCGACGTCAAAGTATTCGTCTCCTGCGTCCATCGGAATGAAATCGATTGAGTAAATCGGAGGTGGATCACATACATCAACGACAACGTCACAAGTATCGAACACAGTCACATTTGCCGGATCACAGCTGTCTGTCGCTCGAACCGCAACAGTGTATGTGACAGGATCTTCAGGTGGCGTTCCACAGTTCCCATTTACGAATGGTCCTAGTGCTGATGTAGCGCCAGTGCCATCCACATCGAATGTGGTTCCATCATAATCCATATCCCATTCATAAAGCACGATAGGATCTCCGCCGTTACCACTTGCGGCCAGCGCGGTGAAACTTACACTTGCGCCATTAATCACTCCGACATGGGGACATACTGGCGGAGCTGTGATATCACCGGTAATTGGTCCGCAGCCAAGAACCACAGTCGCGGTAAAGATCTGATATGTGGCATACTCGGGCATTGAATAGTGAACGAGCTCGATTCCATCATCAGTATCGATAATGAAATCTCGTCCATCTGCCGGCGTCATGACTGCACGTTCATCTGTAACCTTGACAAGGCCAGCGTACTCACCAGGCGCAAGCAAATTTTGATTAGCTATTGCCAATGTGAATACCCAGGGATCATCAGCCATACCGGTAGCAGAAGGAACATCAGGAACTGCCAATGTATTGAGAGCGGTATTCATTCCCGGAATCTCAATTGAAACACCTGATGGCTCACTCGCGGCATAAATTTCAGATGGGTCTGCATCAGCGAAATCTGCTTCAGCTGAAACAGTCGCGCCAATCTGCCAGTCATAAACTTCAACAACAACATCATGAGTTGCTACACCGTCACTGTCATCCCATGTATTACCCATAACTGGTGGATCGCCACCCTCAGGCGGTGTTACAGCGATTTTCCACGCGGCTTTACGGTTAAACTCTGGATTGTAGTACTTCGGTGCAAGCCTGTCCGGTTTCCTGGCGCCGAAACCATATCCCATTGTGAGATACATATCGAACGTCATTACGGCTCCCGAAAGATTGAATCCAGCATCGAACGACAAGTTCTCTACACCCATCGCGAACTTATTCCAAGTTGATGTGCCAGTATCACTGTCATCAATTACAAGGAAAAATGGCAATGCAGCATCGTCATCGATAACTTCAGCAAGCTCGGTGGTGTAGCCATCTGCGCCAACACAATTGTCAGGATACACAGTCTCTCCTGTCAATGGGTAGGGAACAGCTAAGCCTCCGGTTGGTGCAATTACCATAGCCAGATCAAATACATCAAGATCAAGGCGATTCGACGCGGATGGCGGATCACCGGTGATACCCTTCTTGAAAGGATGGCTGATTTCAAATGTTAACAACACATTGCCATCCAGGGTTATTTCCACACCAGTCATCTTTAAACATGTTGGGCAGGGCGCAATCGTGAAAAATGCCAGGCCGCTTACGATATAATCCTCCCCGATAGCTCCAACGCGTTTTGATACAAACTCAGTTGTCAAATCGGAATTGATTGTCAGCTCATAAGCGCCGAACAGACCAATCGCGTTAAACGAACTTTTAGCATCAGTAACGCCAATAATCGGTACATTATCCATTGCACCTGATGCTTTGTCCGGTGTTACTGGGTTGGAGCCACCACCACCTGAACAGCCAATCAGGAATGCAACAATGGTTAGTACAATTACTAATACAGAATACCTAATGCGGACCATTGCAAACCTCCAAAAAAAAAGATTGAATTTGGAAAATAATTTTTTTAAGGAATTCTATCTCTAAATATGAAAAAGCTTAAAGAAATGACTTTATGCTTTTCACATATACGTATTCATGAGTGTATTATAGTAAAATAGCCACGACAATTCAATACTATTTTACCGAACATTCAAAATTATTCGTAAATCCTAAAACAGGACAAAAAAAACATCCCCCGCCGAAACGGGGGATTTTGGTTTATAAAGTTAAGTGCTAACCAGCAATCCAAGCGATTAGTTGACTGTGCAGATATGGATTGAGTTTTCGCAAAGGACATACAACTTGTCATCTCCGCGGTCAAAGTCCATAGCCAGTGGAGAATCGCCATCAACCCAATAGGATGTCCATTGCCATGTTAGCGTTGCATCGAATTTCTGGAATCTATAGCTGCAACCATGTTTCTCAAGTGTGAAAATATTTCCATTCGAGTCGGCTGCAACATCAAGACCACCACTGAATTCATCGTCAGCTGTTCCTAACGTTCCTGTAGAAGCGATTTCAGTAGCGGCAAAGAAAGCGCCGTCCATCCAACTTCCGGAGAGTGAAAGTTTAGCTGCTGTTGCAGTTGATACGAAGAAAAGGCTGTTTTGAGTGCCTTCAACACCCTCGCTGGCAACAACATCTGGAACCTGATACATCGGTGGATTGACAAGACCACCAAAAGCGCCAGCAGTACCGCCATCCGGTCGTTTAATAACGCCGCCATATCCAGGAGAACCACAATCAGTGGACTGGAAGTTGGCCATTGCGCATGAGCCGTATGCTCCTAAATCATCCTGATGCCAGACATCAAGACAACCAACGGTACCATCATAACCACCGCCACAGCTGAGCATATTAGGCGCATATGCAGTTACCGCTGTTAATGATGGAATATCAAGTGTCCATGTGACCATGGCAAGCTGAACCGGGTTGGTAACCATATAACCGCCATTGGTAACATCAATCCTGTCAAAGCGAAGAGGTTTCCCAGATGCCTGCGGATCAACCATACCTGTACCCGAGTTAATCACCTGCATATTTGTCAGGTCGTTATCGAACATTATTGCGGTACGAGTGTCAACTACATTGGCAGTAGCAGCGTGATCACAAACAACATACACATAGCTATCTTCCATGACACCAATATCAAACCACTCATCTTCGGGGTCTTTCGCAATAAAAGAGTCTGAAGTAACATTATCAACTACTGTTGTGCAGTCATCAACAGTTACTTCGCATGTCGCGAAAACAGTAACATTAGGTGGAGGTCCACAACTGTCTGTCCCGCGAACGGCAACAGTGTATGTCACCGGATTTCCAGCATCACACACAAATCCACCAAGACAAACATCATCTCCTGTGGCATCCACATCGAAAATTACGCCGTCATAGTCAGCGTCCCATTCGTAAAGAATAACCGGATCGCCACCATTCCCACTTACAGCGGAACATGTGAAGTTGATGCCCTGTCCGGAAAAGACACCGGATACCGGACATGTTGGTGTGTCAATTGTACCTGTAATAGGACCACAGCCTATAACCACAGTTGCGGTGAATGTCTGATAAGTAGCATATTCCGGCATTGAATAGTGGACAAGCTCGATTCCATCATCAGTATCGATAATGAAATCTCGTCCATCTGCCGGAGCCATGACCGCTCGTTCATCTGTAACCTTGACAAGACCAGTGTACCTACCAGCTGCAATCAGATTTACATTAGCTACTGGTATTGTATAAACCCATGGGTCATCAGCCATACCGGTAGCTGTAGGAACATCAGGAACTGCCACAGTGTCAAGAGCGATATTCATTCCAGGAATCTCAACTGAAACGCCTGAAGGTTCACTCGCGGCATAAACATCATCTGGATCAGCATCGGCGAAATCTGCTTCAGCTGAAACAGTCGCGCCAATCTGCCAGTCATAAACTTCAACAAGAACATCATGAATTTCTACGGGGTCAGTGTCATTCCAGGTATTACCCATAACAGGAGGATCAACGCCCTGAGGCGGTGTTACAGCTACTTTCCACGCTGCTTTACGGTTAAATTCTGGATTGTAGTACTTCGGTGAAAGCCTGTCTGGCTTCCTCGCTCCGAAACCATATCCCATTGTGAGATACGTATCGAAGGTCATCACGGGTCCCAAGAGATTGAATCCAACATCGAACGGCAAGTTCACTGCACCCATCGCGAACTTATTCCATGTTGATGTGCCAGTGTCACTGTCATCAATTACAAGGAAAAATGGCAATGCTGCTTCATCATCGATAACTTCAGCAAGTTCGGTGGTGTAACCATCTGCACCAACACAATTGTCAGGATACACATCCGCACCTGTTAATGCGTAGGACACAGCTGTGCCTCCGGTTGGTGCAATTACCATCGCCAGATCGAATACATCAAGATCAAGACGATTCGACGCGGATGGCGGATCACCTGTGATACCCTTCTTGAAAGGATGGCTGATTTCAAATGATAACAATACATTGCCATCCGGGGTTATTTCTACACCTACCATCTTCAAACATGATGGACACGGTGCAACTGTAAAAAACGCCAGACCACTGACGATATAATCCTCCCCGATAGCTCCAACTCGTTTTGATACAAACTCAGTTGTTAAATCTGAATGGATTGTCAGCTCATACGCGCCGAACAAACCAATCGCGTTAAACGAGCTATTGGCATCAGTAACGCCAATAATCGGTACATTATCCATTGAACCTGATGCTTTCTCCGGTGTTACAGGGTTGGAGCCACTACCACCTGAACAGCCAATCAGTAATGCAACAATGGTTAGTACCAGTACTAATACAGAAATCCTAATGCGAGACATTGCAAACCTCCAAGCTAAAAAGTGAACTTCAGTAATTAATTGCTAGAAAAGGAATTCTAAAATATCTATGGGTGAAAGCTTAAAACTGGCGCTTTGCTTTTACCCACGAGCGCATTATAGTAAAAGTTTCACCTTATTTCAAATCTTATACAAATATTTTTTACTAAAATAATTCACTGCTCAGCTACATCACAACGCTAGTTCACATTCACGGAAATGCTCATACCCAGAATCCTTAGTTTCAATTTTTAACGATTTCTCTCTCATCGTTGACACTTTTGTCGTATAATGATGCCAGTTGTTATCAACGGAATTTCTCGAACATGTTATTTCCGGAGGGATAAAATGCGAATATTTACCTTTTTAACCGTTCTTTTGGTTTTGATTTTCATCGGATGTTCATCCGGCAAATCACCTGTAACGCCCGATTTAAGCGAGCTATCGGAGTATTCCGACCGCCTGCCCGTTATCGGGCTGAGTGAATCAGGAGAATCATCCAACGCTATCGGAATGATTGGCGCTTACGAGATGAGTGTAAATCGTGATGAAAAAACAGCTGAACTTGTTACCAAAAGGATTTCCTCGTTAGGCGAGTCATATGTCGTAAGCGGTTTATCATACTTCACAACGGTTCCATGCAAGGATTGCCTTGCCATAACGGGATTAACCTTAACCGGTGAAGGGTATGTAAAAATCAATTTCGATGTAAGACACCCATTTAATCCGGGAAACCCAGTGGAACCGCCATCCGCTAAAAATCGACTTGATCTCGATATTTTCGACACTGTCCTGATTATCGTACCATCGGATCGCTCAACTACATACTTCCCAAAAACATATACGAGTATCTATCATGACATGTGCCCTCACGCGGATGGTTTCACGCGTGAATTAACCCAGCTGAGTGAGGACCTTTCCGCATGCCCATACTATCTGATTGTTGATGATTCCGAAACCGGATCAAACTCTTTCAACAAATTGGCTATGGGACAAGAGGAGAGCATAAATGTATATCTAAATACTGAGGGAGTTACCACATTCGATCTCTACATGACAATGGGATACGGCGCAAGCGCGACATTTCTCGAAAGGCTTGAACCGCAGTATTTCAATCCTGAGTTTAATAGAAAGAGCGCATGGAAAGTTGACGTAATTCCACCTGAGGGGGATAACGCACCTGATCCTGAAAACACATGGACTGATTACGATTCCACTACGCCACGCACTGTTACAGTAAAAGTCTGGGATTGGCAGCATGGTTGCACGGATATTTCAAATCCTCCTGTCGAGCATGGCGATATCGCGTTCCCATCTAATGTCGCAAAAGTTCAAGTGGAAATCCCCGGCATGTTGAATCACCTGCCTGAATCCGATACTCCAGTTAGCGGAACAGGCATTAATGCTGATGATCCGTTGATTTACGAAATTGAAATCGCAAACGAAAGGCTGCTTTCTGAGGGAAAATATCCCGGTCTTGTTCGGGTCCTTGATGAACGGGAACCTCTCGCTATCGGTGAACCGGGAGTTACCGATTCACTTGTGAATGTTCCTGACGGTGTATCCATTGAATGGGTCGGAATGCCTGAATATGCTACATATCAGGTTTTCACAGCAAGCGTTGTTGTTCATCCATGCAACGCATTTGGTGCGTTAACCACACCACCGGATGATGAATTCGATACTGGAAGCGGCGAAAATGTTATTTTCATACTGGATGTCGATGTTGCGGGCGGTAATCTGGCAGCGTACTGGGTTGACTGGGGAACCGGGGATTATACCGAATCAAATACTACAGGTGAATTCGAACAGATATTCATTGATGATGACTGCCCCGCTTTCGCTGATGATATCCATCTTGTCAGATTCGGCGTTGAGATGGACTGCAATCCTGGTTTCATTATAGATATAGATGCGGTAACTATTAATGTAATTGAGTGTCCTCCATGTTATTCAGATGGTTCAATCACATCGCCATCGGGAGAGGAATATGACGCTGAAAGCGCTGAGATTATCACTTTCACACTTGAAACGACTCCTGTTGGAGGAAATATAATCAACTACTGGGCGGATTGGGGTTCAGGCGAGTTCACTGAATCAAGCAGTGAACCTGAATTCACGCATCAGTACTTCGATACCGACTGCCCATTTTTCGCGGATGACCGTTATTCTGTACGGTTCGGAACTGAACTCGACTGCTATCCGGGAAACATTGTTGAATTTGACGCTATCACGGTCAACATATCAACTTGTCCTATATGTAATTCAACAGGTGAAATTACATCGCCAATCGGAACTGAATACGATGCGGCAAGCGGTGAATTAATTAACTTCGTTCTGGATGTAGTTCCTGAAGGTGGAGAGATTATCGCATACTGGGCTGATTGGGGTTCAGGCACTTACGAGGAATCAAGCGCGTTTCCTGAGATGTCACATCGATTCATCGATGATGACTGTCCCTCCTTTGCGGATGATACCTATATTGTGAATTTTGCCGTAGAGATGGACTGCAATCCAGGATACATGATTTTCATTGACACTATTACAATTAACTTAACATATTGTCCGGGAGATCCAAATCCTGTTGATGATTTGACTATTATTGTAAATCGTCTTGGTTCAGCCGATAATTATAGAATTCACGAATTCGCGCCATTTACGCTCACATGGGCTGATCCGGGCGGCGATACTTTCGATTACGCAATTTATCGCGATTCCGACCCGACCGATGGTTTGATAAACCATATCGAACTTGTAGGAATAAGCGCAGATACAGACTGGGATTCGCCATCATCGCATCTCGATTTGGACGGCATGAGATATGTAGAGGGAGCATCGTATGTGGTTCATTCACGCAATATAGCGGGTGCGGAAGCATCATCTGCAAGCCAGATAGCGCACGTGATAGTATCCAGCGCTGAAACCGCTCCGTACTGGTCACCGTTCAACACTGAAGGTTGGACATCAAACAACGAATCGGGAGAGACATCCGATTATGAATTCTTCCCCTTTGTAAGCTATGAATATCCTGCTGGGGGTTCAAAAGCGGTCTGGTTTGGGCACAAGTTGGGAAGTGCAAGTATTGGCAGATGGAAAGGGATATCACGGGAAACTCCGGTTGTCCCTGATTCAACAGTCAGAATTCTCGATTTCTCAATGGAAAAGCATCGTTACGGATGAGCGGACGGCTACTGGAACATGCCAGGTGGCATGATTATCGGAACTTGTTCATCACCACAGCCAACCGCTGGTTTCTCAGATTCAACGAATATCGACGTAGCGAAAGCGTATTCAACCGGCAGTTACACAGGCTATATGATGTCTGATTCGCTCGTACCAACCATTTTCGACAGTGTCCCAAGCGGATATAATTCATGGCGATGGACATCCTGCGCAGGAAGTGTCCGCTATCTATGCGGTGGCGATTTAAACGATCCTGCAGACGGCGGCAATCCGGACGACCCGTACGTCATCATCCAGATATGCGAATCAATCACAGCAACGGTAAGAAACGTTTATATCGGTTTGGATGACTTTTCAATCGTGATTTACTAAAGTTTGGGGTAAAGATAGGCATTTGAAATATGATTTGACTTAATGAGCAGCAACTTCGCTTGTTTAGTATCTAATTTCAAACATCATAATCACGATGAAACAACAATAGGGATAAGGTTTTTAATGTCAATCTCAGGCAAATCTGGTTCCTTGAAGAGTCGGCTGGCACCTAATATTTCTATCCCGACCATCTTCTCACCCTCAGCAAAATCAATTGCAATGTCATCAG
This sequence comes from uncultured bacterium, assembly GCA_965369605.1. Lineage (GTDB taxonomy): Bacteria > JAJVIF01 > JAJVIF01 > JAGGVT01 > JAGGVT01 > JAGGVT01. The sequence continues at coordinate 2,243 of CBDURE010000003.1, read as the reverse complement.
TTAATCGCACAACCCGACATTCGTGCTCACCTTCAATTAGTCGGAAATACAATGCATCCGCTTCTTTATCGTAAGATATTTTCATTTTGCATCTACTTGTTGTAGATATCATCAATTTGACGGTCCTGCTTATATTCCCGTGGCATAAACCACCTCGTTTTCTATGTTCTCTCGTAACGCAGGTTTGATTGTATCTATATTGTATCTATAAGGACAAGGTCCACACCACAGTTAAATAAATCCTCAAGGAAAAATTTCAGTTCCATGTAGTTATCGAAGGTTTTAGGATCAAGTTCGACAAGGAAATCGATATCGCTCTCGGATGATGCTTCACCACGAGCAAATGAGCCAAACACTCCGAGTTTCCTGACACCGAATGCTAATAATTTTTCGTTATTCCGTTGAATAGCCGTGATTATTTCATCAAGAGTTATCATGTTGAAATTATACCGCAAGGGAGTGAGTTTATCGAAAGCAGTTCCGAATTAACATGATTATATTTCGACCTCTACCTCACGGATTCCCACTTTTAAAGGGATTCCAGCGGATGCTCCAGCCTCAAGACAACCCTGAATCGCTTCTTGAATATTCACTAATGCTTCTTTTTCAGTCTTACCTTGTGAAATACAACCGGGGATTGATGGACATTCAACGACAAACATCCCGGTTTCATCTTTTTCCAATGTTACGATTAGTTTCATTCACTTACCTCCACTCAATTTTACCACTTGTTTAAAGCATAGTCTAAAAAAATGCAAAAAGTCCTGCCATCAGGACCTGAGCCTGTCGAAGGACGATGACCTACTCTCCCACCTTGCGGCAGTACCATCGACGCTGAAGGGCTTGATTTTTAAGTGTTCGGATTAGAACTGATGTGCTGTAAAATCAATCTAATTGCTTTGGATTCTGAAATGATTCTTTTTTTTCGGTTTCTTTACTTTTTTTCACCGATAGAATAAACGCCATCATTAGTAGAAAGACTACTCCGCACTGCAGCAATAGCCTAGAATAATCAACTGTTACTTTCCTTGCTGAAGAATCACCAACAACACTTTCCCATAAAGTATCGATTTTCTGATCGTCTAAATAATTCGCATCGAACGAATTATATCCAACAAAATCACCTGTACTCGGATCCATAAATGGCGGATAAAATGCCATTAATGCAATAACGATAATTCCAACCCACATAATTGCAATCTGTGCATTATTCATGAATTTCTCCTAGTGAAAATTAATTCTGAATTATTAAAGCACATCTTCTACAAATTATAAAGTAAATATATTTTAATAAAAATGCAAAAAGTCCTGGCGATGACCTACTCTCCCACCTTGCGGCAGTACCATCGGCGCTGAAGGGCTTGACTTCCGTGTTCGGGATGAGAACGGGTATGGCCCCTTCGCTAGAATCACCAGGACAAAATCAACAAATTAAGTTAGTAAGTTACTAAGTTACTATTTGATACAATATAATATTTTCAAATACTCCGTAGAGTACCATGAAAACTGCAATAGGCGTAAGTTTTAATTACTTTCTTCATGTTGAGGATTCACATAACCATTTGATAAACAGAATTTATCAAATTAAATGGTCAAGCCCTCGGTCGATTAGTACCGGTCAGCTGAACACATTACTGTGCTTACACCTCCGGCCTATCTACCTGGTGATCTACCAGGGACCTTACCCGGTTAACCCGGTGGGAGATCTCATCTTGGAGTGGGCTTCACGCTTATATGCTTTCAGCGTTTATCCCATCGCGACATAACTACCCAGCGATGCACCTGGCGGTACAGCTGGTACATTAGCGGTCACTCCACCCCGGTCTTCTCATACTAGGGGCAGCTTTCCTCAAATCTCCTACGCCAACTGCGGATAGGGACCGAACTGTCTCACGACGTTCTGAACCCAGCTCGCGTACCTCTTTAATGGGCGAACAGCCCAACCCTTGGGACCTTCTCCAGCCCCAGGATGAGACGAGCCGACATCGAGGTGCCAAACAGCGCCGTCGATATGAGCTCTCGGGCGCTATAAGCCTGTTATCCCCGGGGTAACTTTTATCCGTTAATCAACGGCCATACCATAATGAACCGCTGGGTCACTAAGCCCTACTTTCGTACCTGCTCGACCTGTCAGTCTCACAGTCAAGCTCCCTTGTGCCTTTACACTCTAAACGCGATCCCAAACGCGCTGAGGGAACCTTTGGGCGCCTCCGTTACCTTTTAGGAGGCGACCGCCCCAGTCA
>CBDURE010000002.1:0-64191 GCA_965369605.1 uncultured bacterium | reverse complement strand
CAGTAGTTCAATGTAGCTTTTTTCAGGGATAACTAGCTTAACGCTTATGGGGCTGGGGGGTGAGGTTTGTTTTACCAATTAGTTAATTGATATTTGCACAGTCGATGAATTGCCCTCGTTGTCCATGCAGGCGATTTTATGATTCCCCGGCGTTGGATAGTAGAACTGGTCATCATGGGGAGCGCACTTTGTTAAAAGCTCGCCATCCACAAACCAGAACAATTGCTTAATGGTGTTTGAAACCGATGCCTTCAGAAGAATTCGCTGATGCTCCACCGGAACGTACTTCTGCAGCACGAAAGATGACGTGTTTTGTGGAGAGAGAATCACGGGATTGCTTTCGCTTGAATGGAATGAGGAATCCTGCAGCAGAGGTGGGATTTCATCGACGGGATATCCCATCTGTTTTCGCCATGATGCTATTTTCTGCGGCAGGATTTCATAAACCTTTTGTGAATGCTTGTGTTCATGCCGATTTGCCATCGTCAGCCTCATGCCGGTTTCATCATCGATATAAAATCTCTTGTGCATGTTGCATTTAACTGATGGCGAGATTCCCGGGATATACATCTCTGTTACTGAATGTGGGCAGAAATCGTTCACTGGCATTCCGCTGACTGAGCAGACTTTGCGTGTGCCTGTGGATTCCGGCTTGGCAAACCATGATGATGAAACGTTAAGTGAATTAAAAATATCGAACAGCAATGGCGCCGCGACCTCAGCGCCGACAAGGTTATCAGATTCCCTTGCTGAGAAATTCCCAATCCAGACTCCGATTGTGTATTCGGGATTATAACCGATGCTCCAAGCGTCGCGGTTGCCGTAGGATGTCCCGGTTTTCCACGCGATTTTGGGGCGATTAACCGATGATTCCCAGCAGTCGGGAAGGTCAGGGCGCCTGATATCAGCCAGTATTTCAGTAATGATATATGATGCGGCATCTGAAAATAGCGGCTTTGAGTCGTCTTGCATTTGAGATTCAACAAGCCTGTATGGCCGATAGTTCCCATCACTTGCCAGAGTTGAATACAAATTTGCCAGTTCCAGAAGTGTAACCTCACCCGCGCCAAGCGCAAGGGGCAGTCCGTAATGCTCGTACGGTTTTGCCAGGGTCGTGATTCCGCCTGATTTCAACAGGTTGTAGAATCTGTTTTCGAGTTTGGAATGAAGATTGATTACGGGAATATTTAATGAAAACTTCAACGCATCCTCTGCTGAAACGCTGCCCAGGTGATTATCACTGTAGTTTGACGGCGTATAACCTGAATAATTGATCGGCACATCGGACAACATTGTCCTCGGAGAAATAAGCCCCTCATTATAAGCAAGAGCATATACAAACGGTTTAAGCGCGGACCCGGGGGAGCGCGGGGATGTCGCGCCGTTTACCTGCCCACAATTGATTGAATCGTAAAAATCCTTCGATCCGACCATCGCCCGAACAGCGCGGGTTTTGTTTTCGATAACAACAACCGCGCCGTTTGAAATGCCGCGTTTCATTAGCGGCGACAAATGCTCATCAAGCAAATCCTCGCAGATTCGCTGGACAGGCATATCGAGAGTTGTTTTGATTTTCGCATCATTACAGTACTTCCGCTTTATCAGCCTTGAATAGTGGGGCGCTGATGATGGCGCGGGGAATCGTTTTTCTGGAATCGTGTCCGTAATGATATCCTCCAATTCCTCGTTTGAAATCAATCCTTTTTGGTTGATCAGATTGGCGATTTTGTCGCGATGACGCACAGCCCGCTCATAATGCAGATCAGGGCGAAGGCGGTTAGGTGAATTCGGAAGCCCGACAAGTGCCAGCGAGTCGCTTTTACTCAACACCGCGGATGATTTCCCAAAGTAGAAATATGACGCTGCTCCGATTCCCTCTATGTTGCCGCCATAAGGCGCCAGGTTGAAATAAATTGCAAGTATTTCTTTTTTTGTGTATCTCGATTCAATTTGAAATGCCCGGAATATTTCAATCAGTTTGGATTTGTATGTCCGCGGTTTCGGCTTCATCATTCGCGCGATCTGCATTGTTACAGTCGAGCCGCCGCATGCCTTTCTGCCGGATTTTATATTTGCAGCAAACGCCCTTGCCAGCGATACCGGATTGACTCCGGGATGATAATAAAACCATTTGTCCTCATACTCGATTAACGCTTTTTGCATAAACTGGGGAATGTCATCAATCTCAGTCCTGATGCGCCAGAAGTCATCATCGGACAGGTACAAACTTAGAAGTTCACCGTTTTTCGCATAGACAGCGGTGGATGAATCGCGTGTGAGTTTGCCGGTTGGAAGCGGATATAGCAGATTGAGAATCAAGAACGATATTAGCGGCAGCAGGAATAATGCGATGATGAGTCGCTGTAGCCGTTGATGAAGAGGGGTTTCGTTATGTTTTTTTAACAGATTCATTGCCTCCCCCCCTTAATCCCCCCGCGAGCGGGAGGAAATGTTGTTTTTTTGTTGTAAATCACATGTGCAATATATACACCCACGAACAATAGATACTATTTTCTCCCTCCCCGCTCGCGGGGAGGGCTGGGGTGGGGGCGGACATTCTGCCGGGTGCCGCCCACACATCACGTCTTTTTGTGATTTGTGGGTGAAACGCGTAACTTCGTAACATTTCACCCATAAAGCCCGGAGGGCTTTATGGGCGGCACCCGGCATTTTGAATCAAATTGGCGCCTATCCCTCACTTACGTTCGGGGCTCGGACATCCTGTTAATCGGACATTCTGTTAATCGCACTAATCAACAACTGTAATCGTCCCCGATGATTGCACGCTGGTGTATGTCGGGTCATACATGCATTCCGCGGATATTGGCGGAAGCGCGAAATTGCCGCATGTAACCGCGCGTAGCGAGTAATAGAATGTTGCCGGTTTGTATCTTTGCAGCGATACGTATAAAAGAAGGCGGTCATCACGAATATCCATGTAATCTTGATAGAAGTCCTTCTTCTTTTTCTGCACCCAGCCGATTTGCGCTCTCGACTGAAGGCGGGGATTTTCAATTTCAAATCCAGCCGGCAGCATGTCGTCGATGATCACATTATCGAGATTCTTGTTCAACGCATGCATTGTTATTTCAGCAACGACCAGGCTGCCGCGTTTAACAGCCGTGTAATCAAGCGGATTGCCGTCGATGTCCAGATATCTTCTCTTGACTCTGATTCCCTTGTCATACTCATCAAAGACCGGTTTTTCGGGAACGCCCCATGCCTGCCAGTATAGATAACATCGCCCTGTCCCGTTTATGCTGATTTTCACATTCTTCCCGACAATTTCACTGCCTTGGATTTCCAACCCGTCTGTATTGAATTCACTATGCATTTCCCTGTCGACAAAAATCTTGCCGGTGTAATTCGCGTCCTCCTGCGATTTCATTACTTTGCCAATCGCTATCAGAGCGAAAGCGTTTTCCTGCGTTGTGTACCATCTGCCAAAATTAACAGAGTCGCTTAATTCTTTAACAAGAATGGGGATTCCCGGATGCTCCGGTGATATTTCATGCAGAGCGTTAAGCATAATCGCGTTTTCACGTGTCGATGATCTGAAGTTGCGCCCTGTCTCCCGCTCAACCGTTACCGGATGGATGTCGTCCGGTAGCAGTTTCTTTGCGGTTTTTTCATCGCCGGCTATTATGTAGCACTGGGCAAGCTGGTACTGTGATGACAGCGGCATACTTTTAAGTTTGTTCTCCTTGAAATAATCGATGCTGGATTTGGGAGGCATGCCGGCAATAGAGAGAACATAGCACGCGTAAATCTGCCTTTGCCAAAGATAATCCTGGTCCAAAGGCTCCTTTACATAATTTTTAAGATATTTGAGCATGTCATCATATACGCCGTCCGGAATGTGATATCCGGCTATTCTCGCCTCGACCAGAAAGTGCGTGGCATAGATTGAACTCCATGTGCAAACGCGATTTCCTCGGGACCAGTATGTAAATGAGCCGTCATAGCGCTGCTTTGTGATTATCTTGTTGATTCCTTTCTCGACAAAAAACCACGCGCTGTTTTTCTCGAAAAGCTCTGGCTCAGCGTTTCTGGCAATCTCATCGAAATACAAAAGTGGAAAGACTCGCGATGTTGTCTGTTCAAGGCATCCATGCGGATATTTGAGAAGATATTGCAAACTTGCTGTGAATTGAACCTGCGGGAACGATGAGATAATCAGTTTCGCGTTTTGTGTGCTTTCGAGGAATCCGCCCGGCAGGTCGATTTCCAACGGTTCGGATTCGGTAATGGCGGCGCTTCCCGTTTTCGTGATTACCGGCGATGACGGCCTAATCGGTACGTTGATTGTCGTTTTGGTGGTTTCATCCGCTCCTGACGCTGAGATTGTGAAGGATGCCTTCCCTATTGAATTTCCAACTTTCAACCTGTAACTGATCGCTTTTGATTCACCATCCGCGATTTGCACGCTTTGCGCGCTGTTATTTAAAATAGACACATCGCCGTCGATATCGAGTTTCACCTCGAAATCGCCATCTTTGGTGGTGTTATTGAAAACCATGACCGGCAGGATGAAATCATCCAGCGATGAAATGAACCTGGGCAGTGTCGGTTTGAGAATCAGCTTGTCGCGAACAAAAATATCTTTCTCCATATTTCCCACACGTGAGGAATTAACCGCGACAGCCATGATTCGAAGCTGTCCCTGGAACTCGGGAATGTCAAAACTCACTTTCGCGTTGCCTTTGGAATCGGTTTTAACAATTCCCGACCAGAGAGATATTGGCTCGACACGCTTGATTCCAACAGGGGTTAGATGCTTCTTTCTTTGTTCATCATAGCCATCACCGGCGGGTTGGGTTTTGAACTTGTCGAGTTCGGGAAACACGAATGAGAAGATATCGAAATACTCGGCGCTCAGGCGCTTTTTGCCATAGAAGAATTCAAAGGGGTCCGGTGTTGGATAGCCCGTAAGCTGCAGGATTCCCTCATCGACAGCGGCAATTGCAATATGAGACACCCCTTTGCTGTTATTTACTTTTACATTCAAATTCAGTTTTTTGCCGGGACGGATTTCCTCCGGCGATGAAATCTCAATGCCCAGTTTTCTGCCGGATGCATTCACCATCAGCGGCGTGATTCCAAATGCCCTCATGGGCGATTCGCCATCATATTCATCGAGCGATTTGATAACCGTAGCTGAAACATAGACATTGGGCAGGTATTCCGATCTGACCGGGATGGTGATTGTAGCCGTGTTTTCAGGCATATTGACAATCCTGTAATCAAAAACCTTTTCACGCTGGACGAGCAGCAAAAGTTTGCCCGGGAATGGGGATTTAACAAGGAGTTTCGCTTTGTCGCCTGATTTATAAATCTCTTTTTCAACTTCGATTTCAATCCTTCCGGGATTCTCCATCGACCACGGAGCGTATCCCCAGCCGGACGCGTAAAACATAATCGCGCTCGATGTGCCGCCGTCGGGCGTGCCCAAAAGGATTTTATATCTGCCGTACTTCTCAGGTTTGAAACTGATTGTTTTCGTTGTTGCGGGATCTATTTCGATTGTGTGCAGGAGTTCATCGCTTCTTTCGGATGTGTATCTGCTGTAGCCGTAACCGTAACGGCTGCGAGTTGTGTTGTAAACGACCCTGTAGATTTTCGCTTCCAGGATTTCAGGTTCTTTATCTGTGCAGTCAGGATTAACATACACAAAGTTGATATCGTAAGTTTTCCCGATTTCAGCGTAATCGTCAGACTTCGGCCTCAATCCAATATAGAAAGGCCAGGGATGGACAGTAACATCGGTGTACGCGCTAACAGCCCGTCCGCCCTCTTCATTCAAGGTTACAGCGATTGTGCATTTGAGAGTTGATGCCGGAGAGATATTGTCCGGGATTTCGCCTTCAAATGTGTATTTACCGTTCTCATCCAGTATCCCGTCGCCGAGTTCGATTTCAATTTCCTCAAATTTTCTGTCAGCATCTCCAAATGTGTAATCCGCGAATTTTAAGCAACTGAACGGATATGATTTAACAAGCAGCTTGCATTGGACTCTCTGGTTAGCGGCGGGAGGGCCGAACAGGTAATTTCCCGCAACATTAATTTTGATCGTCTCTCCCGTACGGTACGATTCCTTGTCCGTTTGAATTACAACTTTTGATTTATCCGGGATGAAATCCTCGACAAAGAATTCCATCCTGCCGATCTCCTCATCCGCGATTAAAAGCGAGGCGATATAGTTTCCTGTCATGGCGTAATCGGGAATGATTACTTCAAAATCGAGCATGCCGCTTTTATCGAGGGTTTTGAGAATGACATCGAATGATTTATTTCTTGGGTCAATGATATTCAGTTTCACGGGGAATGATTCAGGATTGCTGACATTCACGCCACGCACCACCGCCGCGATATGCGCTTTGTCATTTGGGCGGAAAATATCACGGTCAGCAAATAGAAAAGCCTCGTATCCTTTTGCCAGCAGAGGCCGTCCGCCGATATCGTGGGACACAAGCGGCAAACGGCAGGATTCAAAGCGCATAAACGAGAAATCATCGCGATATGAGGCTGTAATAAGAAACGGGTAATACTCTTCTTCTTCCTTCAGCGATTCAAGATTTTTAATCAACAATGCGCCTTTATTATTGGTGCGACCGGATGCTATCACCTGGTTGTTGTTGCTGTAGAGCGTTATTTCAGCGTTCTTAATTGGCGCCAGAGTTGAAAGCGAATTGACCCACACAAAAAGGTCATCATCAGCGAGGCTCGCAACGATGCCGATGTCGGTAATCATGGCAATGTTCGTCTTCCGAACCCAGTATTCCTTATCTGACCTTGCGGTAACCTGAAAAATGCCGCGTACTCCCTCATCGAAGAAATGCCCGACATCAATCGGAGTGATTACCGTTTCGTTTTTCACCGAGTCGATTTCAATCTCTTCGGTATGCACCATTTTTCCCGTTTTCCCGATTGAGTACCAGTCGTTATAACGGTTGGAACTTCTCAAAAACTGAACAAGGTTATTTTTATAGATTTTGGCAATCTTAATGTTTATCTTGTCAACGTTTACGCTTTCAAGCGCGATATGCTGTGAATTCGTTACGGGCAGATAGACTCCGTCGTGCTGGAAGTTGATGTAGGGTTTAAGGTCGCCGATTTTTACATTCTGGACAAAATCCTTCTCAAGACGGGTGCCGCCATTGGCAGCAAGTCCGCTTTTGATTTTGACCAGATACCATTTACCCGCCTTGAAATCGCCCTTGAGATTCAGGTAACGGCTGTAGGATTCAACTTTGAAAGGTATTTCAGGCTCAATCGTTATATATCCTTTTGCGATTTCAGGATCAACCTTTGCGGAAAATTCGATATTGATGTAGAGCAAATTCTCCAGGTGCTGCGATTTTATCTGTTTCACCACCAGGTCAGCCGCAATGCCAATCCATGATTTATAATCGTATTTTAAACCAAGAGGCCCATTAATGCCGCGCAGTTGTTTTGAGATAAAAACCTTTATACGCTTGCACTTCAACCGCGTCTTGTCCGGTAAGGCGCAGGTAATTGTAAACTCCTTGTCGGGCGTTCCAGGGCTGATAGTGTATTTCAGGTTATGCCGTAAATTCCAATCGGGAGAGAATCTTAGATGTTGTTTCAACTGGACAGGATCGACTTTCTGGTTGAAAGTAACTTTCCATTCGGTTGTGAGATTCGAAGATGTTGATTTTGAGAAAGTCCCATTTCCATAAGCGGTCTTTACTTTTAGCGGCGTTGTGTAGAAACTGAACATACGCTGCCCTCTCAACGGCAGCCCTTTGAGTGATTTCAATTTAGGCGAAACCTCAGCATCGTAGCCTGTCGCCGGCGCAAGGGGATCTTTCGGGTGAAATCGAAGTTTATTCGGCGTGACCCATCTGCACTTCCCAATAATCTCAGGCGTGAAAGTAATCGTATCGTTCTGCAGTTCAATCCCGACCTGATCCTCCGGCACCATATTGTGCGTAAAATCAATTGTGATATTCGCTGTTACAGAAACCTCGCCCGTTGGGAATACGGATGCGATTGTTACTGCGGTTGAGCTGAAGCTGCCAATAGTCAATGGTTTTTCCTTGCATGTAACAAGGGAAGTAATAATGCAGCCTGCCGCGATGCACGTAAGCGCAATCTTAATAAATTTGGGGAATGACATCCTGATTTACCTCGCCCTCAAAGAGTCTGATGAATTATTTGCACTGCTGAGCAAATCCAATAGAATTTTATATTAATGCACTTGAGCGATTTATTAAAGTAATCGTTAAAAATACATTCAATTTTCTTGCCATGATTTTTTTTGGGGGAAGATTATTTTTTATGCGCCGTTGAAAAAGGGATAGGTTTTAATGTAACCTGGAATGCCTTTATTAAAAGAGTGAATTCATTATACAATGTTCGTAGGCATTCCGGGGAGGTGGCTAGATACGCGGGACCCCGGCATGCCTGCGAGGATTGTCGGGTTTGATTCACATTTTCATATAAAGGCATGACCGGGTTACGGGAAACTTGGCTGTTAAAGGAATAATTATTCAAAGTGTGTCAAAACAAACGACAACCTGTGTTGGAATGGGGACAAGTATTTAAAACGGAAACCTGATTTCACCATCGACAATTGCCCATTTAATTTTGCCCTGGACATTCCAGTTGTAAAACGGTGTATTTGCGCTTTTGGAGTGGAATTTGTCGGCGTCGATTGCATATTCGCCGTTCAAATCGACGATTGTTATATCCGCGGGATTGCCTGCAGTGATGCTTCCTCCGGGGAGGTTGAATATTCGGGATGGCAATAAACTCATTCGCTCAATTAACCGCATCAGCGTTAACTCGCCGGTTTTCACAAGGTGTGTGTACATCAGCGCGAACGATGTCTCCAGTCCGATTATTCCAAACGGCGCATCGGAAACGCTTTGGGATTTCTCCTCTTTCGAATGTGGAGCGTGGTCGGTGGCGATTATATCAAGCGTACCGTCCTTTAACCCATTAATGCACGCCAGCCTGTCCTCTTCATATGCAAGCGGTGGATTCATTTTCGCGTTCGAACCATATTTTAAAACAGCTTCATGATTCAGTAAAAGGTGATGCGGAGTAACCTCAGCGGTTATATTCACGCCATCGGATTTGGCTTTACGAATAAGCTCAACTGATTTTTTTGTCGAAACATGGCAGATATGCAGCAGTCCCTGTGTTTTAGCAGCGAGTTGGATATCCCGCTCAACCATTGATGATTCAGCCTCCCGCTCGATTCCCGCCAATCCGAGTTCATCCGCCACCTCGCCCTTGACAATCGCGCCTCCTTTTACCAATTCGAGGTTCTCAGCATGAGACATGATTCTCAATCCGAGTTGTTTTGATTTGATAAGCGCGTCAGCCATGATTTCATCATCATGCACAGGGGAACCGTCATCGCTGAACGCTGCGGCGCCGGCGCTAAAAAGAGTTTCGAGGTCGTTTATCCGTTTACCTGCTCTATCAGATGTAACCGCAGCTGCGACATACGAACGAACTGGTTCATTTCTGGTATATTCAGAAACCAACTCGGCGGTCGAAAGCGGCGGATTGGTGTTCGGCATCTGAATCACGGATGTGAATCCGCCAGCTAATGCAGCAGATGAACCGGATTTGAAATCCTCCTTGTGAGTGAATCCGGGATCCCTGAAATGCACGTGGACATCGATAAGTCCGGGGAAAACGCACAAGTTGGAAGCGTCAATTATTTTATCCGGCTTGATTGCAGAATCGACAACGCCAACACTGTGAATTACTCCGTCAAGAACAAGAATATCGCCGGTTATGTCGATGCTTCCCGCCGGGTCAACAATTCTGCCGTTCTTGATTAACAGTGATGGCATCAGTCAAATTCCTTTCTATAGAAGCTCAGGAGATTCAGAACTATTATACACGCAAGCCAGATTGCCGGTTGAATAAGCATGCCTGGGTCATTGGAAACAAGCTCGAACATATCAGGCATTTCACCAAGCATTGCTTGTTGATATTTATCGAAGATAAAACTAAGGGCGTAAAATCCGATATTCTTCTGCTGCGGCAGGATTAATAGGGCATAATCAAGCCACGCGCCGAATTTGAAAAGTTCCTTCCCGATTGTAGTAATGAAAAACACTCCGCTGTGAGTGCTTACCCAAAGGACAATCATCGAGATAACCGCGGATGGAATCGACCTGAGATGAATGGAAAGGAACATCGCGAGTGAACTGAAAATCAGGAAATTCAGAAACCCGACAGCGAATGCCGGAAACAGTTCCGGCTGGAATTTTGCTCCACTTATGAGGAAAAAGAACTGCGCTGCAAGCAGCATAAGGAGTGCGTACACAATCTGGCACATGAACGCGCCAAGGAGCTTTCCGATAATAATTCCCGAACGCGACAGCGGTTTTGATATGAGTGTGTATATGCTTCTCCGCTCCAGTTCAGGCGCAAGAAGCCCTATCGCGACAAATATTGCGAGAAGGTTTCCGAAAAATATGTAAATCGCGTAGGTGAACCACCGCAGGAACGTTGTGATGTAGGTTAACGTCATCTGGTCAGTTATCTGGGAAATATCCGTTGGCATGCCCTCAATGTGGGTTACTTCGTGGCGCTGATCCCAGAGGATGTCATCTGATAATGGCGAGCGTGAAACAGTCCAATATCCCATGAAGCAGACGAGGAAACACGCGATAATCCCGATTATCATTATTGTTTTAAAGACTTTCGATTTAACCATCTCAGCGAAACTGAATCTCGCTACTGTCAAAACTCCCGGCATTATTGCACCTCCTCATTTTCGATAATGCTGATAAAGGTGTCCTCAAGGCTCGATTCGTGATATCGAACATCGTAAATTCTTCCGCCAAGTTCAACGAGTTTCGCGATAATATCAGGTGTGTTCTGTGGAGAGTCAATCGCGAGTTCAATCGTGGTGTCATCTATTTTCCTGCACGAAATCGCGATTGTGTCCATCGCGCTGATCATTTCATCCGTCGGGTTTGCGATGTTAATCCGCAGAGTATGCTGATCAACAGTAAGTTCCTGGATATTCGCGACCTTGATAAGTTTGCCGTCCTTGACAATTCCAATTCTGTCGCATGTGTCCTGAACATCCGAGAGGATATGCGAATTGAGAAAAACAGTCGTGCCGCGCTTTTTTAAATCATGGATGACATCCTTGATTTTCCTCCTGCCCATAGGGTCAAGCCCTGTGGATGGTTCATCGAGAAAGACTATTTCCGGCTCGGAAAGAATCGCCTGGCAAAACCCGATTCTCTGAAGCATTCCCTTTGAATAACTTCGCAGTGGTCGTTTCGCGGCTTCAGTAAGGCCTGTGATTTTTAAAACTTCATCACGGCGTTTTTCAAGATGGTATCGATTCATTGAGTAGAAAGCGCCGTAGAATTCAAGCAGTTGATAAGCGTTCATCCTGTCGTTGAAATAAGGGCTTTCAGGAAGGTAACCGACATTCCTGCGCGCTTTCGGATTGTTAATGTCAATCCCAAGAAGTTTGGCGTTTCCGTTTGTGGGATAAATGATATTCAGCAGGACTTTTATAAACGTTGTTTTCCCGGCGCCGTTGGGGCCGAGGAATCCGAACACCTCGCCCTCACTGACTTCGATTGAAAGGTTATCCACGGCTTTAATGCCTTTTTTAAAAAGCCCCTGCTTATAAACCTTTGTAATATTCGATGCGCTAATCGCGGTCAATGCTTTCTCTCTTTTGTTTTAGTTATTTAATAAGCTGTCATTTTATTAATGAAAACACATATTTCCAACAAAAAGTTCAAATATATGATGAATATATTTTTTCTGATTTGGACTTTTCACGTGCATTTCACGCGAGAGGGTGTTGGGAAAAGTAGTTTTATTGTTAATCTTGATTGTTGGTTTTCCAAATTTCTCATGTACTGAGCCTGTCGAAGTGCGGGTGGCGCCACCCGGCAGAGCGAATAACAAAAACATCTCCCCCCGCTTTCGGGGCTGTTGAAAAAGGTATTAGAACCGTAACCCGACATGCCTTTATGAATAAATGTGAATTCAACTCGCTTATCTTCGTAGGCATGCCGGGGAAGTGGCTGAATATGCGGAAGCCCCGGCATGCCCACGATGGTTATTTGGCTGGATTCACATTTTCTAATAAGGGCATGTCGGGTTACGGCAAAGTGAGGTTTTTCAACAAGCCCGCTCGCGGGGGGATTAAGGGGAGGAGTGAATCTATAAACAGCTTTTCCCGATATCCTCGTTAGTAAGAAGCAGCATCTTCATACCCTATGTGCCTGAGTAATTTCATTAAATGTATTTAAACCGCCGGATTTAGTCCATGTGATATAATCCAAATATGGGGAAATGGGGAACATTGCCGCGAATATGCAGTCATATATATGTAGAGACCGTCCCTTGTGGGCGATATTTTCAGCTGGATGGCTGATTTTATTAATGAAAACCCCGGCGAAGGGACGTCGGGTTACAATTCAGATCGGTAATTATAGATTTTATATATTCATTTCATCATATTCATAATCAGTGAGGTTCAGTTATGCCTTATCTACCAAGGGAAAGACTTCGTAGTTCACCGGCGGCGTTAATATATCGGGGCACCGATGAAACAACCAAGCTTGACTGCATCATGAAACTCTTCAAGGACCCGTTTGCGTCCAGTGATGTTTTCACCGACAAGGTCGATTCAGTCGCAACCAAACTCAAATACCTTAACCACGAAAATATAGTGACAATCAAGGAAATCGGCGTTCATTCAGACCGGCTGTATATAGCGACCGAAATTCTCGATATCAACCTGACAGAATATATCAAGCGACATGAAACACTCGACCTTGTTCCGGCGCTTACTATGATGATGAAGATAATTGACGGCCTTTTATATGGCTATGAAAATGAGCTGGAACCTCACCTTGACCTTCGCAGCAATAATATTCTTATGAGTTCCGAGGATGAGATTCCGAAAATCGCTGACTGGTTTATGTCTGCGGGAATGTTAATGCTGGAACAGCAGAAACGCGCCGAATGGGAGGATCCCCGCTATATGGCGCCGGAGCAGATACACGGCATCGGCGATACAGGCGTACATACCGATATCTACCAGATTGGAATCCTGCTTTACCAGATGCTTGTTGGATATCCGATTTACCAGGGAGAGGATGAGGATGTCCGGTATCATCAGGTTTATGTCTCACCGCGCAAACACGTTGAGTATTACGCCCAGATTCCATCAATGGTGCAGGAGATAATCCTGAACTGCCTGGAGAAAGACCCATCAAAACGATATCCGAATCTGGAGGAACTTAAGGATGCTGTCGGATACACACTCAGCGCTGCGTCATATAAGAAAAAGATTCCAGCCGACTCGCTTGTTGGGACAATTCTTGATTCAAAATGGGAGGTAATTGAGGACCTTGGGCATGGCCATTTCGCATCGACTTTCAAAGTGCTTGAGATGGGCAAGGAAAATACATACACGCTGAAATTGTTCGACAAACAGATATCGCAGAAAGAGGAATTTGTGCGAGCGATGAACAACGACATGTTCGCACGTACGCAGATACGGCATCCGCAGGTTGTAAATCTAATCGCTTCCGGCTGGCATGATGATAAATACTATCTCGTTTTTGACCATGTCTCGACATCCCTTGCGAACATTCTTGAGGAAGAACCGCAGCTGACTCCTGAACAGGCGCTGAGAATTATCAGGCGAACGACCGCGATTCTCGAATATCTCCATCGAAAGGGTACCCTTAAAGCGCATCAGCAATTGAAGCCGGAACATATCCTGATTAATCCACAGGGCGAGGATATTTTCCTCACTGATTTCAGGCTGGAGGAAACATCAAGGTTTATTCAAAGTGAATTCGGTTTGCCGCTTAGTTCCTATCATTATTCGGCGCCGGAAATAATCGCTGATGAGGGTGAAATAGGTCCCCCCGCAGATATCTATGCTCTTGCGACACTCCTTTTCAAACTTGTTACAGGTGCGGATCTTTTCAAGGGTGAAATTCCACAGGATGTCATGGACAAGCATCTTGAGTGGGATCCCAAGGAGGAGATAGTAAATAACCAGAATATCCCGATGGTGTTCCATGACATTATTATAAAAGCGCTGGAGAAGAATCCTGAGGATAGATACCCGGATTACACGGCGTTTCTCGCGGACATAGTTCAGCTGACAGGCGACAGCGAAACCGCCGGCGGCTTGAAACTCATCGAAACCGGAACCAAAATCAAGGGGAAATATGTTCTTGAAGAGCGTATCCCCCTGTATGGCGGACAGCCACTGCTTTATCGTGGATTTCATGCCCAAACCGAGACGCCTGTTATGATCTGGTTCTATAAATTCACACGCACGAAAGAGATGGAGGATATTTTCAATAAAGCTGTTAAGAGTATTTCGAAATATAATCATCCAAACATTCTTCGAGTGCTGGAACATGGCCACGACAAGGGCGCGTTCTTTTTTGTGACTGAATTGCGCGAACTGACGCTCCGGGAGTTTGTCGCGAATACCGATCTCCTGGATGAGGAAACCGCGATAGAACTGATAAAACAGACAACGGAGGCGCTTAAGCATATAGATGATGAGGGAAGAAAATATTACGGTTCACTCAATCCGGATAATATATTCGTTCTGGAATCACCTGTATTGACTGTAAAAATCGCGGGTTACGAGAGAGTTTACCTTTACACATCGCCGCATGAACAGAACAACTCGTCCTATCTGCCGCCGGAACATATCACCGGACTTGGAAAAAAAGAAGCGCCATCGGATATCTATTCGCTTGCCCTGATTCTGTATTTCATTTTAACAGGCCGTGATTTAATCACCGGCGAGCCGCATGAAATAATCAACAAGCATATTTTCGCCGAGCCTCAGGAACTGCTGAAAGATGAGGATATTCATCCGAACCTGAAGCGAATTCTGGCAAGGTGCATTGACAAGGACATGATGATTCGGTACCCGGATTTGCAGGAATTGATAGATGATCTTGACGATTATCTCGCAAGCCGCTCGGGTGGGGATGAAACAGAAGCGCCCCTGAGTTTCCTTCTAGGCTCAAGTTCGTTCAGAAGCGAAGTCGAAGGTGAAGAGGACGTTCGCCACGTATTCGCGAACCGCCTTCCCGCAACATCCAGCGGAATAAGGGGAGTTATCGCGATAGTGTCCGGAATCGGAAATCCCGAGCAGTCAGCTCTCGTGCAGAATCGCGCAATCGAGGAAATAGAAAAAATATTCTCACCATCAAGATTACTTGATTTTCCTATGGATGAGGACCCGCTGGCACTGATACATGAGGCAATCAACAGGGCGAATGGCGCGATTAACCAGGAGGCGTTCAGGCTTAATCAGCTGGGCAAATTCGGCGCTGAGATTATACTCGGACTGATTACCAGAAATCGCCTCTATCTAGGGCGAGTTGGCGCCGCGTTCGCTTATCTTTTCAGGGGGCACAGCATCAGAACTTTCCTCAGAAAACCAGAGGACAAGCGAATGCTTGGCAGGGAGATGACGATAAAAATCGACACGACGGAACGCCATCTCAGGCTTGGCGATATTCTTGTTCTGGGAACCGGCAATATGTCCCGTGTTCTGGCTGATTTGGAAATCCGCAACACAGTTTTATCCACACAGGATGTTCAGGAATCGTGCGAACGGATAATCGGGCTTGCCGCAAATCGATTCAAAGGCAAGAGAGAGGAAATAGCGGGAGCGTCAACGGTCATCGTTCAATTCGGTGAAATCACGGCACAGATGCCCAAAACGCACCGATTCCACGCCGCGCCGGTTATTCATCATTATTTGCAGAAAGGTATCGCGTACTACGAAAACGGATTGCATGATCAGGCAATCAATGAATTCAACAAAGCTTATGATATTTCGCCGGATGCTTTCAGCGTGAACTATCAACTCGCGCTGGCATATCTTGGCAAGGGCGCTGTTGACATGGCTAATTCGTTTATCCTAAAAGCGCTTGCTCTGTTCCCGAACTTTGTCGATGGGCATATCAAACTCGGCGATATTTACTACGCGAAAGGTAAAATCGATGATGCCGAGGAGGAGTATTTCTACGCCTGCCAGCTCGGGATGGAGAATCCGGAACCGTGGACAGCGCTTGGGCAGTTCTATTTCAAACAGAATCTATATGGGCAGGCGATGAATCATTTCGCCCGCGCGCTTGAACTTAGCCCCAATCACAAACATGCGCAGCAGGGAATGGAACTGGCGAAAAAGCGCGCGAAGACTCTTGGCGGCGTTATTAAAGAGAGTACGAGCGCGATGAAGAGCGGAATTAAAAAACCGTTTAAGCGGAAATAGAAATCGCTGAGAAAAAAATTGTTTATACAGATGAACCATTATGTGTAGAGGCGTTGCTTGGAAAGCGTCTCAGATTTCAACAGCCCCAGGATGCCCGCACCACAAATTTCAGCTTATTTCATACAGCATATCAATAGACACGTTCAGCGCGTTACGCCACTTTTCCAAATCAGTGGATGCTCCGTTCGAGCCGTTCGACCCCAGCAGATTCTCTATCCAACGGGATGAATAAGCCATCAAATCGTGAACTATATCCTCAGTGTCGTGTTCAAGTGAATCCTCAACGGCGCTTGGAAGATTAGCTGGATTTTCGTTAATGCTCTTAATTGATTTTTTTAACATCTCCTCTCGTTCACTTTCATTTAATGTGAAGTTGATTCGCCGTATCGGGATTTTCCTTAGGAAAGAGAGTTTGACCTGCGCCTGCGGACGCCCTGTTTCACGAGTCAATTCCCTGTAAACCCTGGTTAAAACATCGGAATTCATGAGGGCGATAATGTAGTAAGGTGAATATCTGATGTCGCGTACCACTGATGTATGCAGTGAACGTCCGGTCAGCATGCCGTTTGTGTCAATCGCGGCGATAAGTGAATCTCCAGTCTGGCGTGAAAGTATTTTAACAGGCCGATTCGCCCATTCAAAATTAACATTAACAACTTCGCTGTCCTGAATATGCGCTTGCCAGTCATGCCTGAGCCATCGTTTTGATTTGGGATTAATCCTGAACTGTTCGATATCCTCTCCCTTGAGAAACTCCTTGTCGTCAGGATGCTCTTTTTCGCCCTCATAGAAAATAACATTCGCGATACGGCTTTTGGTTCTTTCGCTCCACCCGACAGACCGTCGCTGATAGTTAATTCCGACATCCCCGATTTGCGTAAAAAACGGGTCAATGCGCATGTAACGCTTGTCAGAATTGAGCCGCTGGTAGAGTTCACCCGTTGGAAGCCAGGAATCATCGACGTTTTGCGATGGGTCAAACGCCTCCTGCTCAAGATAATCGAGAGTGCCGTCAAGGCTGGTTAGAAATCTCGGTTGTGATTTTACCGCGGGTTTTTTTCGCAAAAACAGAAGTGATGTATAGACATCACGCTGGAATACTTTTTGATGATTGAAATCGAGAATCTCCTCAGGATAGCTCATTTCAAGAATTCGCTTTCTGAAGTTACGATATTTACGCCCCTTGAGGAATGTGTTTGGAAGGATGAATCCGAGCATACCGCCGCGCCGCAGCAGGTTTAATCCACGTTCAACAAAGAAACGAAAGATATCGTTGTTGCCTCCGCCGCCGGATCTATATCCGAGGTTTTCGAGAAGCCGCTTGGATGCCGTATCGAGAATATCGCCATAAGGAGGATTGCCGATTACAGCATCGAAACCACTATCGGAAAGCATCTCGCCATCAGTTGTGAAATAAAGCGATGGGAAAAACACCTCAGGATGAAAACCGCAGCTTTGCGATTCGACAGGTTTTTTATTCCCGCTGGTTAGTTTGCGCAGCTTATTGTGAAACTCATCAGATACTGTTTTAAAGTTTCCGTTGTTACCGCCCAGATAATCAATAAAGAGTTCGAACTGCGCGGCAAGAGCGCCTTTTATATTTTGGGCAATCACGGTTTTCCATACTGACCGCCAATCGATTTCATCAAACGTGTACTGCGATGCGTCGGCACTGCTATTATCTATCTGCCCATTGCCTAGAATCAATCGTCGAATAAAATGTGAATTGATGCCTTTTAATGTATCAGCTGCGAGGATATTCGCTTCAAGATTCGGCGCCGGATTATCGCGTCTGTGCGTTCTGAGCATTAGCGGGATTTCCGCAAGTTCAACAGCGAGTTTGTCATGATCGACGCCGTAAATCGAGTCTGAAATTATCTGTCGTTCAAATTCGACATTTCGAGTGTCAACGCCGTTTGCACTGTTATTATGCCCAATCAGATAATCGACCGCACCGGATAGAAAACGCCCTGTTCCGCAGGATGGATCGATAATTCTGAGAGGCTTTTTTGTGTCGGCGTTGTTAATCAGCGGATCAAGAGTTCGCTCTACAATTCGCCTTACTATTTTATCGGGAGTATAGACAGTTCCGCTTTTACGTGATTTCCGTTTGGCATATTCATAGATAACGCTGCCCTTTTCATGCACCTGCCCCCGCCGGATATCCCCGGGATGAGCCTCCGAGAGAGCGATTACACGCTTTCCGTTATTAAGAAGGACAACATCGCAATCTGTAACGCGCGGTTCGAAATCGAGCAGAAACGTATAAATGTCTATCAATTCTGAAATGCAGGGCGGATTGGATGACATCAAACTTGTTCCGGGATGCGCCCAGATTGAGAAAATCTGTTTCAGTGAATTCGTTATTTCGCCATCATAAAGTTTCCACTTTGCAATATTCCGGTTAGCAGGATTATCAGGGTCAAACAGCCTCGCTTTGAATGGCGCGTACGCCAAATCAGGGGAATGAATCTGCTCCATCGTGCGTCGAATACGCTTGATAATGCTGAGTTTTTTCCCGCCTGATTTACGCGGATTATTTGCAAGTTCCTCGCGAAGGGCAAATATTCCTGTGTCATTGCGGAAATCAGTATCAACGGGGAGGAGTCCGTTTTCCTCAAGGTACAGTGAGAGCAGTATTATAAAAAGCGTTCTTAGCGATGCCTGATGCAGATTGTCGGGATTATCAAGTTCGATATGATTCGCCGGGTGGGATGCGAATCCGTGCGCGATGGACGCACATAGATTCAGGGCATTTGTTTCGAGTGTATTACCCATGGTTTTGGAATAAAACGTAAAATAAATCGCATTTATTATACCATATATTGTTAGTTAGAGGTTATTCAATATTCGCAATTTCGTTTGATAACGCATTTACCACACTCAGGATTACGAGCGTGGCAAATGTCGCGGCCATATCGTATCAAACTCATGTGGAATCGATAACGTTCATCAGGAACTGTCAGGCGATACATCACATGATGCGCATTTTCAGCGGCCATATTAGCGGGAATTATCCCCTGCCTGACCAGGATTCTGCGCACATGTGTGTCGATTGGAAAGGACGGCATATCCAGAGAAAATGCCAGTACACAAGCGGCCGTTTTCTGCCCGACACCCTTGAACGATGTCAGGTAATCCAAAGCTTCCTCAAGTGTCATTTTTTTTAGATGATTCAGATGATATGGCGAACCTTTTTTCAAACGATTCTTTGCCCGATTCTCCGCGGCGATGCCATCCAGAACACCCTTGATATATTTGGTCTTGGTCGGAGCAAGTCCCGCGATTCTGATCGCTTTCTCAATTGTTTTGGGATTAGCCCTCGCGACTTTATCCCACGTTGGAAACTTGCTTTTAAGCCGTTTATAGCCTTCGAAGGAATTGTTGTCGTTTGTGTTTTGCGAGAGGATTGTCAGTACAAGTTCATCGAGCGGATCGTAGCGTTTTTTGGATTTAAACACAGGATAGAATTCATTTAGATTTTTAATAAGCGATTTGACGCGCTTTTTTCGTGCGGATTCGTTTGAGAGATTTGGCATTTTAGATAATCTCAGAATAAATATCTCATACTGGATAGCATCGGTCATTCTGGAACGATTATCGAACGACCTTCTGAATTCTACCATAAATCATTTAAAGGGTCTACTTAACACCCTGTAGGAGCAAAGTATATGCTGGATATCTCCGTTTCCCTGTCTCTGACTGGCATATCTCTTTTTTCTCATTCAAAAATTGTCCCCGACTCCGCCCCTCCCGACGATCGGGAGCGGTCGAGGATCGGCTATTCAAACGACAGTGCGCGGGGGGAATTAGTTTTTTAATTTAGATTTATGTATAATTAGCGTCAAATTTTCCAAGGAAGGTTCTATGAATATATTCGACTCTGATTTTTGGGAGCAACTTTTTTCAATCGGCGTAACGATTGGAATAATCGTACTTATCTTCATTTTCTGGTCTTCCATTCGTGAAGCTCTCGTTCGATTCCTTTACTTCCTTGAAGATCACACTTCCGGTTATACGAAAGTCCGCAATAAGATGATGGAGGCAAAACGAGTTCTTGTCTGGGAGTTATCTGACCAGAATCCTTGGGGAGGTAATGATGAACCTCCTTTGGAAGTTGGCAGATTTAGTGAAGATATTCAGAGTGATGTTTTAGTCCTGCCGGGTAAATATCGCCCAACTCACATGTATGTCGTTGGAGCATCCGGCTCAGGAAAAAGTTCGCTGTTAATGAACTTCATCATTCAAGATATTTCGAATGGCATGGGTATATGCGTAATTGATCCCCACGGCGATTTGATAAAAGGTGTTCTCCCGTTCCTCGGAGATAGAATCAAGAATACCTACATTCTTGATATGGAAGATATGGATCATATGCTTGCATATAATCCGCTTGAACGTCGAGAAGGAGTTTTGATTGCAGAGCAGGTAGCGAAACTGCTACTGGCGTTCAAGCGCATCTGGGAAGATATGTGGGGGCCAAGAATGGAGGACATCCTCCGAAATACTCTCGCCCTACTCATAGAACATGGATATACACTGGCGGAATTCGAGAAGGTGCTTACTGATGCGGATTTCAGAAGGTCTCTTCTGGAAAAAACAGATCAGGATCAGGTGAAGGAGTTTTTCAAAAATAGATACAATAATTGGTCTTCGAGAGAAAGGTCAATGTATATCGAATCGTCTTTGAACAAAGTATCGGCATTTATGGCGGATGGTCGGATTGGTGCAAGACTGGCGCAAAAGAAATCCTCGTTCAACATCAAGCATATTATGGATACAAGAGGAATTCTGCTAATAAATCTGGCAAAGGGCAAACTTGCCATCTCCGCAGATTTATTCGGCGCATTGATAATGTCAGATATAGAGATGAGTTTCCTGGCCAGAAAAGTCGAGGAACGTTTTCCGTTTGCGCTGTATGTCGATGAGTTTCAGAATATCGCTACTGACTCGTTCGGAACTGTCCTTGCGGAAGCAAGGAAATTCGCATTGTGCCTGACCATGGCGCATCAGAGTTTAAAGCAACTGGATGAGAAATTAATATCTCTCATTTTAAGTAACGCTCAAACTCAAATTTATTTCAGGACTTCCCGGCAGGATGCCGAACGCTTATCTAAAGAAACTGCGAATATTGTTGAGGCTATGGAGGAGCAGGAAGTTGATTTAATGCAGGTTGAGCAGAAGAAGTTCACACTGCAGGAACTATGGGAGATTGCATTCTACAATCTATCACGGCTTGAATTCAGGCAAGCGTATGTGATGATTAAAGGAGCAATGTCTCATCCTGAGATGATTAAAACGTTGGATAATCCAATAGGTACGGATATTGAATTCCCATTCGATAACAAGTATTCATCGCTTACTTTAATGGAAAGCAATGTTAAAATGCGAAGAGTGCGAATAGAGGAAATACTTAAAGAGCGAATGAAGCCTAAACCAAAAGAGGATACTCAGGAAACAAAAACACCGGATGATTTGGAATATTTAGAAGGAAGTAGGTAATGATCTCTTTCAGTTTTAATAGCAAATAAATTTACTAGTATTTTCAAAACATAGAAAAAGGCATTGAAAAACCTGTTTACACCTTGTATAATCCACAAATCTGTCGTCATTTATTAAAATTCATATCTTAATCTGAGTAAGAATGCCAAAAAAGGGAACAGGAAAAAGAAGCACTCAAGGAATTGCTACACAGAGAAAAACTGCTTGGTATAAAATTAGTCCATGGTTCTTGGCAGTTATTTCTATCATTATATTCTCTGCCATTTCTTTTAAAAATGGATACACATATGGGTATACAATTCATTGTCCGTGGAATGTCTATACATGTAGTTTTGAACAATTTATCGATAATTGTCCTGAATATGGAATTTTTACTGATGACTATCAGGATTCGGCTTTCATTGAAGAAGAATATATCAAATATTTAGATCATATTCAGCTTGAGTATAAACCTTTTATTGAGGAGTATTTATCCAATCATTCTACAGGATACAAGAGTTGTTTGAAGCCTAATTATCGTTCTTGTAGCCAAATTGCGACAGACTCGATTTCGTTTTTAAATGATAAAACAGAAGAGTATAAAGAATCCTTAGCCTCCCGAATAGGTGAATTTGACAACGTAAATATAGTTCTTCCAATTGTAATCATCGAAAGAGGTTCGAGTCAATCAGACCCATCAAAAGATCATGTAAGAGGGGTACATAACTGGGCTGTTTTATTTTTTGAAGGTGAGAATTGGCATATTGTTATTGATCCATACATGCGTCCTGTAAATCCTTCAAAAATGGAAATCGTTCCTAATGGTTGGCAACCATCATATAGTGGAGATTAATCTTACCTTATAACAGATGTAAATTGAAAATACCCCGTTTGCAGGAAATTGTAAACCTGAAAATTTCGAACTCTTTATGATTTATTAAATTCTTGAGAAATAGAAAAACCCTAGAAAAAACTAGGGTTAATAGTGTGACTCCATAAATAGGTGTAATCCTTTTGAGAGTTCGCTTGCTTGATGAGATGATGCAACCTCTTCATCTATGAATTGTTGCAATGATTCATAGATAATTTCTTTTGGTAACGTACTATTTTTTGAGGAATTGAAATAAGAAAGATTACAATCCTTTTCATGGCTGTTAATCAAGTCATTCCAATTGTTCGCAGTAAGGTTGCGAATATCTTGATGATAAATGAACAAATGATAACCATGATTTTTGTAATTATATTTGATTGGAATATAGGTATAATCACCTTTACGGACTTCATTACTGAATAAGCTAATATGCTTAATTGGCTTTCCAGAGAAAACGTTTTTGATCCTATCCCGAATCACAAGGTCAATGGATGTAGGGTAAACCCCGTTTTTCTCTTCATATTTCTCAATTTCTATGATAAATCTGATATAATTGGCTTTCATTTCTGCTTCATCAGCGATTCGTTGAGAATCGGATGAATTCGGACCAAAATAGACACAATCCTTTAGGCAAAGTCCTAAAGAAATTACCACAATACATAAAAGCGTTATGAAGAAAGATTTATTATTCAAAACTGTTCACCTCCTAAATAATGTCGCATATTAAAGCATTTTTATTGTCAATCTGCAAGTTTCTATAATGTAATTATAAGCTATGCCTAACTATCTGTCAACCATACTGTAAATAAGACTGTTTTAAACGAAAATTGTTTAAAGAATATTCCAGTATTTCATACCGCCTTCCCGACAGATCACCTTAAAGGATTCAAAGTACAAAAATATCCCCTTGCGGATTCTGAATTGTACAAAGGGCAGATATCCTCGAAGAAAGTCTTGTGACTCTATCGCTGGCTCACGGGAGACTGTTACCCGCAAGTGGAACCAGATCGGAACCAATTCCCTGGCTCGACGGAAAGCAGCATAATCACATTTTATCAATAAAAACCCACTCTCAGAAATGTTGACAGATGTAAGGTTGACATGCCTTTAGAAGAGCATGTTACGCTGGACATACAGAATCAGTTTGCCCTTTAAAATCCCTCTCTAAACAACTTGTATCTCGTATGGTCTATGGAGGTGGTTCACCTTGCGTATAGGAGATATTAGAAGCCTGTTCTGGCTTTCGCGCTGGCATAATGGCAGAGCGGACAGGATACAGGAAATCCACGATGAACATTTATCGAATCTCTATCACTTGGTTTTATCGGATGTTGGCAATCTCCCGAAAGGAAAACACTCGATTGAACTATGTGGATTTGATATCTGCTTATCGATAAGCTCATCTGGATTTGAAATTGTATCAATCAAACCTCCTGATTTTCTGGAGGGTTTCCAACTTGAACTCTTCATTGATGATGAGGACTTCGTTGAGATAAGCGCATAATCTTTTGATACTGAAAACTACTACGGAGGTGATAATTCATGGAATTATTACTGGAAAGTGATTTGATGAGACTCGAAGCCCAAGACCCGCATCATCCGTCCGGGCCTGGGTGTGAACTTTCATCAGATAAATTGATTGTTATTGTTAAGTTCTTCACTCCTGATGCTGACTGGACGTGGTTCGCGTGTAGCGCATCAAAAGACTCAAAGTCAGGTGATGTCCAATTCTTTGGGCTGGTTGAGGGTTTGGAAACCGAACTCGGATACTTCTGGCTTTCTGAGTTAAAGAAAGTTCGTGGAAGGTTCAACCTTCCAATAGAGCGTGATCTTTACTGGCGTGATAAAACACTCAAGGAAGTAATGAAGGAGGTTGGTTATGCATGGATCACTTGAGATCGCCATCTTGCGGTATCCGCAAGCATTCGGATTAATGGATGAGGAGGTTAATCCGCTTCTTCAGTTCGCTCTTGTGTCTACAGAATTTGAAGGTTCAGATTTTGATCTCGATGAAGTTTATACTGAGTGCATTAATGGTTGCAAGCAAACAGTTGCCAATAAGATCAAACAGATTCTTGATGGTAACTCTCGCAAGTCTGCGGGTAATGGGAAACTCTTGTCGAATCACGTCAGGAAAGCCATACCGAAGAACAAGAAAAGTCCTGACGATAATGATAATTCTGAACCCAAACAGAAAAGTAAAGGAGATAAGATTTCAGTTAAACAACTTCGATACCTCGGATACCTCCAGCACCAGTTGGGCGATAAGCCTGATTACAAGGAGATATCCAAACTTACTCAAAAACAAGCGACCATTAAAATCAAGGATTTAGAGAAGGAACTTGCAGAGAGTTAGTAATCTATAATCGCGCATTCCCAGATGATAGATATAGCTCAATGAATAAGTGTAAACCCAAATGACAAACCAAACACAGATTCCCATGTGTTGTAGATTCTGTATGCTGACCAACTTATCTTATCCCTAAGGTAGGTCGGATTAGCATATGAGAAGGCAGATATATTACATTATGTAGGCAACAGTGCATATTGTACTTTATCTTAAGAAAATGTACTTTTTCTTTTAATGAGACCTTGTGAAAAACTAAATCAGATTGTATAATTCTTAATACTGAGAGGAGAATATTGGTTTCATCGTACTAACTTCGCTGTCCTAAAGATTGATTTTCTCAGTATTTTAGGGGTATTTAGTTTTTACTTATTCTGGAGGTTCGCTATGTCTTCAACCACTGGTATTCAGGGATTTTGGAATTATGATCCCTTTTCGTTGTTTGTACCGATGGCTGGTCATTCTCATGTGAGTTACTAATCTACATCAAGATTGAGGATGATATATGCCACAAAGAATAACGAAACAACGCGTTGATTTAAAGGTGAATTATAGCAAACAACACAATGATATCTCAGAGTTATACAAAAAATCGAGATGTCTTTGTTTTAGATATTGATTCATCAGTTATCTTATTTATTTTTAAACATCAAAAGACATGGAGTGATTCAGATGAAATTGTGGATCTTTGTGAAAGGATTGATTGTGGTAGCAGCAGTACTTTTTGTTTCTGGCTGTTCACAAGGGGGATTAGACCCAATAGGAGGTCTTCCAGGATTTGATAATTACTCGGATGAACAATCTGATTCTATGATGAGGCATCTTCAAGTTCCCACAATGTGGGGGATTATTCCTCGACCAGGTAATTATTCATACTATACTCCGGGTACAGATTTCTGGGCTGATAAATGCGAATACCTTACTGAAAGGGAGAATTTACTCTGGTCCGGGGACAAACATGCTTCTCCATCTACCGACCCCGGCTTCTGGGAACATGAAGCCCAGTCAAATACTGATGTAGAATACAACAGTGCACATGTTGCAGCAAACGAGTATGATTTTGATAAACTCAAAGGGCTAGCTCACACGGAGGGTGATTATAACTCTGAAACCTACGACTGGTTCTTTTCTTCAGTGAAAGTCGAACCTCAGGATAGAGGTGATGATGAAAAGGAGGATAAGATATTTCCACCGTGGCATGGGCAGCTACGGTCTCAATATTATTACATTTATCACCTTGTTATCACAGAAACACAGCAAGCACAATATGATCATGTAGAATGTATTGGTTATTATAATGGTCCCACTGATCATCCAGCTATTGACGTCGCATTTAACGATGATAAGGAAACTCTTGCTTTAATCTGGTGGGATTCCAACACATCAAAGATGAACCAGTATTTCCTAGTTGAAAACGGAACACATCCTGACGGTCTTATTAAATGGGAATATAGAGCACCCTTGAATGAAATTTCTACTGATGAGGATGATGCTCTGGCAATTGACACTGTTGATGATCTGTTCTTTCTATTAGAGAAAGACAATGGAGGAACTAAAACGTATGTGAAGGTTTATTCCATTGCTACAAGTGGTTCTGGTTGGGCTCTAACTGCGATTACTGATGATACACTAGATGATTGGCAGGGAGTTGATTTCGATTATGTAAGTACAATGCAGCCGGAAATTGCGGTAAGGTCATTGGGGAGTGATGTTTATCGAGTTAGTTTTATTGCCGGCAGACCAGATCAAAATTGGGATGATAATGCATACATCTACCTGTATGATTATGATTATTCTCAATCAGCAGGTTCACGTTGGACTTTTCTTGGATGGCGTAAATTGAACACAGACGGCGGAACTGTTGCTTTTGAAACAGATACTAATCTATCATCCTGCGTTACAAAAGCATATATGGCCCACTACACTTACACTGGCAGTTTTGATAATATAGTTCCTGCTTACGATGATGAGACTTGGAGTATCGGTCCAGTTACTGATTTCAACGCCAGAAAAACTCAGTATTTGGACGAGGAAGAATTGGTGGTATATTCAGACACAGTTGGTCCTTCAAATAGTCAAAGGGGGTTTTGGACTCATGAGCCTGGAACCTCAGGTGACCCGGATCAATACGATGATTTCACTGATCATGTAGCAGATGTAACATACACTATTGATAATATTGTTGGATTGGATACAACACGAATAGATGAAGATCCATCTCCAGTGTACGATCACATTTTCTCGATAATTGACACAAACATGGAAGGATACAGAATTTGGGGATTAAGGTTCGATCCGGATGCTGGAGAAGATGATGAAAGATTAACTGTGGCTGGCAAGTCAGAAATCATCTCGGCAGGTGGAAAAGTTTTTTATGATGTAAGTTATTTGGATAGCCCCCTCAATCGAGGAGATGATGATTATATTGTCCTACTTAAAAAAACCCTTCTCACTGGTGCCTATTCTTTAGACTTCTATAATCTTAATTATGATGATGAAGATTATGTGTATTCAATCGACTTAGATGATCTTGAAGAAGACATTTTAATTGATACGGATAGTGGCGCCTTCCTACCAAGAGCTATTGAAATCTACCAGGGTAACTATGCGGATATTGTTTTTATCTTAGGTGTATATCAAGTAAGCTCACATTATTATTTAAAGGTAAAAGTCTATGCTATAGGCTATACAAGTGGCAAAGTTAATTCCTTAACAGATGGTGAAATTGACTTATACCAGGACGAAAACTCATTCCATTTTTCATATGATCCAGATTTCAATCTTCAAATTGCAGCCATCGAGAGTGGGAATGATGCACGAATTGCGTTCATCGGGGGTTCAACATGCACCTCTGATATTGTTCCTGCCGTTTGGGTATGGGATATTGAAGATGATGGTTCGCCAGAATGGGATTATAAAGGGGTTTTTGGACTCTCAAATGATGAGGATAAATATGGTGGGACATGTGAATGGAGGGATGGTGACCGAACACTATTATCAACAGCATTTGAATACGACTATATCACATATCTAGAGTTGGAGTAGTGCTCTTGCATAAATCCCCATATGGGTTTATGATATAATTAAGAGTGTTATTCATGATAAAGATTGAGGTCGCTGCATAAGAGGAAAAAAGAGATGACAGGAAGTTGTTTGTATTAGACCTAGTATTTCTCTTCTTGCAGCGACCTTAAATTATTTAGATCGCTAATTAGGAAAAGGAGATTTATTTTTGAAAGGATTTGCATCTCAAATCTGTATATTTGTTTTAGTACTGTTGTTCATAGCTGGATGCTCAAATATCAGCTCTGACATGGTAGCCACGGATTACTCATTAGGTAATCCTGGAAACATGCTGGCAACAACAATTCCCATAATTGAATGTAATGAAACATATGCTACTGGTATTCTGGGTTCATTTAGTTTGGTTTTAACATCTGAAGGAACAGATTGTGCATTAATTCCAATAAGGACATCAGCTATAGGGGAATCATACACTGTAAGTGGAGGCGCTTTCTTTACAATCACCCCTTGTTATGATTGCCTGAAATTGAAAAGCATCAGGCTGGATGATAATGAGAACATCGTTGTAGAATTTACGATTAGACATCCTTTTCCAAAAGGTGATATTTGTCAGCCACCTTCCCGATATAATCGATTGGACCTCGATCTTTTTGATGTCACGCTTGTGGTTGCACCTGTTTGTGATGTAACATCACCATACTCCCTTGTTGAGCAGGACGTTTATGTGAATTCGATTCTAAATGCAGATGGTCTTACGTCAGATTTAGCTGGTATTCACGGAGGGGGAGTTTTTCCTTTCATAATTTGTTCAAAAAATCCTCAAAATAATCGTTTTCAAATGGGAACAATTGAGAAGAACTTTGACGTTGCTTTTCCAAAGAAATTGGAGCAACGATTTGTTGTCTATCTTACTATGGGATATGGCTGGAGCGCTGAATTACATGACAGATTAGAGCCTGTGTACTATCTACCTGAGTTTAACAGGAAAGCTGCTTGGAAGATTGAAATTACACCACCTGAGGGTGATGATCCACCTGCTATTGGAAATACCTGGGAATACCACGATGCGATTACAGAATATCCAGTTGTAATTGATATATATGACTGGAATCACGGTGCAATTGTGGCTGACAATTTCCCTGAACCTGAAAATACCGATTTTATCAGTGCAGCCAGTGATGTGACTCTTGTTCAGGTTGAAATACCCGGCATGACTGATTCACCAATTGAAGCAACAATAATCGATGAAATTACAAATGGTTGGAATGATCCTTTGGAATATGTTGCAAGTTTTGCCAATGAAAATGGTCTTGGCGCAGGTGAATATTTAGGATTGGTAAAAGTTCTCGATTCAAGAGTCCCTACAGTGATTGAATATGGTGGAGAGACTGATACGCTTGTTCATTCACCTGATGGGAACATTATCGAATATCATAATATATCTGAGTTCTCATCTTACCAGACCTTTGTTGCAACTGTTGTAACCGATGGCGGATGGGTGAGGTCATGGGGTAACGCAGGCCATGATTATTGTGGCACAATAGTCACGGATGATGACGGTCTTATTTATTTGGTCGGGAAAATAGATGGATATAATTCAAGAGTTGCTGATCTTGATCCCGGTGCAAAGATCGACGAAAAACATGGTGGACCGTTTTTGTGCAAATATGATATAGATGGTAACTATTACTGGGGGAGAACCTGGGGATTGTTTGCATCTGCAATTGATATATTAATAACAGAGAATGATGAAATATATATTTCCGGGAGTTTTGTTCGAGATGTTGATTTCGATCCAGGTCCTGGGGTGGATGAATATTCTACACCCGGATGGTGGT
This sequence comes from uncultured bacterium, assembly GCA_965369605.1. Lineage (GTDB taxonomy): Bacteria > JAJVIF01 > JAJVIF01 > JAGGVT01 > JAGGVT01 > JAGGVT01. The sequence goes on along the minus strand of CBDURE010000002.1, from coordinate 34,336 downwards.
CAACATATGCATATATTAGCAAATTCGATAATGATGGAAACTATTTATGGGTACGTGTCTGGGGACGGGGAAGTGCTGCAGAAATTGACAAAGACACCATGGGAAATATCTATGCAACTGGGCGTTTTTTGGGGACAGTTGATTTTGATCCTGGTATCAATCAGGAAATTAGGACATCTACTGCTGATAGTGATGATATATTCGTGAATAAATTTGATTCAGATGGCAACTTTCTATGGGTGCAAACTTCAGGAGGACCAGATAAAGATCGTGGTTTGGGACTGACTTTTGAAAATGATGGAAATATTTACATTACTGGTGCATTTAGAGGAATTGCAGATTTTGATCCAGGTTTAGGCGTAGATGAGCATACATCAAATGGTAATTATGATGTTTTTCTAGCTAAATATAACTTGGATGGGAACTTTCTATGGTCTCGAGCATGGGGTGGTGTGGAAATTGATGAAGCATATGCAGTCATCTGCGACAGTTTAAATAATGTCAATGTATTAGGTGCGTTCATGTACGTCGTTGATTTTGACCCAGGATCAGGAAGTGATTATCGCGCTTCGTATTCACAATATGCTGATGTATTCATTAGTAGATTTGACGAGAATGGTAATTATATAAATGCAATTCATTGGGGTGGAACAGGTGGTGCAGTCCCCAGGGGAATCAGTATCGATATTTCAGGAAATTTCCTTGTAACTGGTTATTTCTGTGATTCATGCGATTTCGATCCTGGCACTGAAAGTGATTGGAAAATATCAAACGGTGATATGGATATTTTTCTTAGCAAACTCGATCCGAATGGTAATTATATATGGTCACAAACCTGGGGCGGGGACGCTTATATCAATGGTGACTATGGTTACGGCGTAACCTCCGATAATTCTGGCAGCATTTACCTTTCGGGGGCTTATGAGAGTGACGTTGATTTTGATCCTGGCTCAGGTCAGGATATCAGAATATCCAATGGTGACAGAGACGCTTTCCTGTTAAAAATTAAGCCCGATGGGGCATATTAAATCAGCCCGTTTTGGGGAAATGGAAGATGAAAAAGGTTTTATTAGCAATCCTGTTTCTTTCTCTATGTATCGCTTATTTGGTTACCGGTTGTCATGGAAACAGGCAACCTGTTACACCGCCAGATCCCGACACTGAGCATCCAGTTTGGGATAATTATGCAGGTATTAGCAGTGTTGTTCCCGGCAACAGCTCAGTCAATGTACACTGGGGAACTTCAACAGACATTGCCAGTCCTCCTGCAAGTTACCTCATTTTCATGGACACTGATGACAATCCCTGGGATCAAATCCCGATCATTCAGGCAACAAACAAACCATATACATTTGCTTCTTTAATAAACGGAAATACATATTGGTTCGGTGTAAGATGCCAAGATGGCGCTAATCCACCTAACATAGATACAAATATTAATGTGTTATCCGCAATACCATTTACTGAGGGTGACATTCCAGATACTCAACCCCCGATCTGGGATAGTACAATAGGAATAACAAATGTATTGCCCGGTAATCACGAATTAACACTTAATTGGGGAACAGCGACAGATACTTCATCCCCTCCGGTTCGATACCTGTTGTACATGGATAATGATGATAATCCTTGGGACCAAATACCGATTTATTTATATTCAAATGAGCAATACACTTTCTATGAACTTATTAATGGGCAAACCTACTGGTTTGGTGTCAGATGTTCAGATAGTGCCAACCCGGAGAATATTGATGCAAATTTTGTTGTTTTATCTGCAAAACCTTTACTCGGCGATGCTCCTGATGTTTATCCACCGGTTTGGGATGATACAATCGGTATCACTCGTACTGAAACCGATGGTGATCAGGTAACAGTTTACTATGGTAGTGCAACTGATGTTGATACTCCTGATGTCTGGTATCTATTATATATGGATTCAGATAATGATCCCTGGGATAAATCACCTGTTGTAAGATCATCAGCTAGCTCATATACATTTAAGGGTCTCGAAAGACATACATACTGGTTTGGTGTTCGCTGCCGTGATAGCGCCAGCCCACCTAACATTGATTCTAATATAATAGTGCTGGCAGGCGGTAAAGATGATCAACCACCCATCTGGGATGATATTGTAGGCATTGCTGATATTGTCGAAGGCAATGGTGAAGTTACTGTTTATTGGGGTACAGCTACAGATGAACAGACACCACCTGTTGAATATTTGATTTTTAAGGATTCTGATGATTATCCGTGGGATCAGGTTTATGGAATTGCATCGACAAATGAGCCAACCACATTTACAGGTCTTTTCGATGGCGAAACCTGTTGGTTTGCTGTTAGATGCCAGGACAATTGTGACCCACCAAATATAGATACAAATGAAGTTGTTATTTCTGTAACTCCAACATTAAACAACAGAGGTTGGGCAAGAATTTGGGGAAATGACGAAGAAGAGGAAACTGCTAATGGTGTGGTGATTGATAGTTCGGGAAACGTTTATGTTACAGGTAAATTTATATCTGGTCTGGATTTTAATCCCGGACAAGATGAAGATTGGCATCAGGGAAATGGTTGGGAAGAGTGTTACTTAAGTAAATTTGACTCTAATGGGAATTTTATTTATGCATATACATGGGGAAGTACAAAGAATGACGTTGGGATAGCATTAGCAGTAGATACTAATGACAATATATATGTAACTGGTTATTTTATGCAGACAGTTGATTTTGATCCCGGAATTGGTGAACATTATGTTTCTTCAGATTCCAGTTTGGATGCTTTTATAAGTAAGTTTGACTCAAACGGGAATTTCCTATGGGTCAGGCATTGGGGATATGCAATTCCTTCAGATATTGCTGTTGACATAATGGGAAATATTAGTATATCGGGAATATTCAAGGGATCAGTTGATTTCGATCCTGGTCCTGACGAGGAAAGACACGTCAGCACAAGCTGGTACGATTGCTTCCTGAGCAAATTTGATTCATCAGGTAATTTATTATTAGCTAGAGCATGGGGAGGAGAAACATCTGAAGAGTGTGTAGGGATTGCTTCAGATAATTCAGGAAATACTTATATTACAGGCAATTTTCGAGGTGTCGTTGATTTCGATCCTGGACCAGGAATTGAGGAGCATTGTTCGAGTGAGGTTTATAGTGATGACGTTTTTGTCAGTAAATTCGATTCAACAGGTGAGTTTGAATATGTATTGGTTTGGGGTGGTGCAGAGAACGATTCCGGTCGAGGGATTGTTGTTGATAGTACGGGTAGTATATTTGTAACAGGTCAATTTATTGGTGAAGTAGATTTTGATCCGGGACCGGGGATCGAATTACATGGTTTTGAACTGGCAACACATGTTTTTCTAAGTAAATTTAGTGAAAATGGCACTTTTGATTGGGTTCAAACATGGAGGTCAGGTTCAGGATATGTAAGTTTAGATTATTCAGGAAACATTTTCGTCACGGGTTCATTCGATTATACAAGAGATTTTGATCCCGGACCTGGAGAAGACTGGCATACAGCTGCGGAGGAGGGGGCAAAGAGTGCTTACCTAAGCAAGTTTGACGGGGATGGAAACTATCAGTGGGTGAGAACCTGGGGTAGTTCACAATATCAAGCTTCTGTAGGAATAGTAATCGACAATGATCTCAATATTATAATTCCAGGTCACTTTCAAGGATTTTCTGATTTAGATCCTGGCACTGGTTATGATCCTCATTATTCAGAAAGTATTGATGCTTATGTGATAAAATTGAACTCAGATGGATACTATTAATCTTATAAATTAAAGCACTCAATCTATCCTCGTTTTAGTCGAACGAAACACCAATTCCCAAATGTTGTATATTCTGTATACTAACCAATGTATCTTGTCCCTAAGATGAGTTGGGTTAGCGTATGTAAAACTCATATTTCAAATTGCGTTAAGTATATGCGATAATTGAATCGCTTATGAGTCCTAGAAAAAGAAAAACAGATCAGGAAAGATTGCCTAAAGTCAGGAGAACAAAAAGCCCTCCTCGTTTTCAATTGACTGAAAGAGATATTGAGTTTATCCGAGCTATTCTCAAATATCGATTTCTCTATCTCTCACAGTTGGAATGGCTTTTTCCGAAAGCCAGCAGACGTGGGATGGAAAACCGTCTGCGTTACCTTTACCACAACAAGTATCTCGATAGAATCATCCTTTCAGACAGCCTTCATTCACACAAGATGATTTACGTTATGACTGAAAAAGGTGCAAAACTTCTCGCGCGAACGGATGATGTCGCCCGTGATGAAATCCCTTGGCGGAGACATCTGAACAAGATTAGCGTCACTCATATTCAACATCTTATGGCAATTAACAATGCCATGATCTCTTTCGAGATAGCACTATCAAAGTCGCAAGAGAAAGGTAAAATAAAATTATTCAAGGTTATCGGAACTAATCCTGACAATCATAAAATTGCCGTTACTCTAAAAGATAAAGATGGCGCAAGGTTTGAATCAGCGATTATTCCTGATGCTATTGTCGGTTTGAAATTCACCAACGATGAATTTGGACTCTTTTTTGTTGAGGTGGATCGTGCCACCATGACCACCAAACGATGGCAGGATAAGGTGATTGTGTATCACGAATACGCTCGAAGTTCAGAATTAATCGAACGATTCAAAACGAACTGGTTTATTGTGCTGACAATTACCACAGGCAGTAAACGAGTCATGTCACTGGCTAAAAGCACTGTTTCCATAGGAGGCAAGCGGGGTTTCTGGTATACTGTCTCCAACCATATTAATCCTGATGAAGTTTTGGATAATATTTGGACTCGCGCAAGCGATCTCTATCAGGGCTACGACGAGGGAACACATCAAATTGACAAGTATGATCTCGCTGAGAAGGTCAGCATTTTAGATTCCATCGGAGGTTGATTATGCAGGAAACATTCAATGCCAGTCTTAAAAAAGATATACAGGACTTCAGAGGTTTTATTGATGATGCAGTCGGATTCTTTAAAAAGATCCTGGCTACCAGACTTGCGCTTTACACTTTAGATCTCATCCTAATGAAGTTTCCCGGGACGATTCGACACCAGCAATTATCCAGAGAACATCTTATCTGCCGATTCTGCGGAGACCCAATCCCATTACTCGGATCATGGAAATGCGGATGCGGGTTCAAGCGTCCCGGCAGTTACTTCGGACGCTGTCCCAAATGCCTAAGCCATCCAGACTATATTGATTGTTCATCCTGTGGGTTTACAATGAGAGTGAGGTAAATTATGAATGATTATCCAAAAGGTGCAGAATGGAGAAAGTGGGATCTACATGTTCACACTCCTGCTTCGATTAATTTCAATGGTTCATACGAGCAGTTAATCACACAAATCAACAATTGTGATTGTGATGTGATTGGCATTAACGACTACTTTACAGTTGCAGGATATAAATATTTAATGTCGAAAGGCTCTGAATTGGACAAAATTTTATTACCTGTTGTGGAATTCAGGGGACATAACATTATTGGTGATAGAAGAAATCCAAAATCTGCAACTAGAATGAATTTTCATGTGCTTTTTAATCCCGCTATCGGAATCGATAGAATTGAAGGATTTATCAAATCGTTAAGATTTAAGGACGGAACAGGTAATTATAAACTTATTGAATCAGTTTATACTGATCTTGATGAATTGTCTAAAATTGACGTTGACTATTTCGATGTCATTGAGATGTTAAATTCCGCGACAGATTTTATAAACAATTATTTAGTATTGGTGGAATATGAAGGATATGGTGGAATAGATGGCATTGATCCACAGAGTTCCTTCTTTAAAGCTGCCATCATTTCAAAGGCTGATATTATAGTTACCTCTCGTCAAAAACAGATTGACTTTTTTCACTGGATGGATGATAAATTTGAAATCGAGGATTATGAGGATTGGTTCAACGCACCAAAAGCTTGTATCAAGGGTAGTGATTCTCACGATCACACTTACCCAATTGGTCAATTGAAGGATGAATCTTCAAGTCCAATTGAGAAATATTGCTGGATTAAAGCAGATCCAACGTTTTATGGTTTAATGCAAATTAAAAATGAGCCTAAGGAGAGAGTTTATATAGGTAAATGTCCTCCAATTTTTAATCGTATTAACACAAATAAGACCAAGTACGTTACTTCATTAGAAATTAAAAAATTGGACAACAGTGGTTTTCAGGAGATTTGGTTTAACTCAACCACTCCTATAAATCCAGGTTTAATTGCAATCATTGGTAACAAAGGAAGTGGTAAAAGTGCTTTTTCAGATATTCTTGGTTTATTAGGCAATAGTAAACTTGAAAGCAATTTTTCATTTCTCAATAAAAATAAGTTTAGAGATCGAAAATGCAATAAATCTAAATACTTTGAGGCCTCATTAACTTGGATAAGTGGAGAAAGTGAAAGTAAAACACTAGATTCACATGTCGATTGTTCCTCGTATGAGACTATTAAATATATACCACAAAACTACTTAGAGGAGATTTGTAATGAAATCACCGAATCTTCAAGTGGTAAATTTAATGATGAACTCCAAGAGGTTATTTTTTCACATATTGATGATTCAGATAAACTTGGCACTGATTCTCTTAGATCACTTATAGATAAAAGAACCTCAGAGGCACATGAATCAATTCAATTGATAAAAGTGGACATCAAAGAATTAAACCATCAGATTATAGAATATGAGTCAATATTGTCTGACACCTACATTGAGAAGCTTAAAAACAAACTTCAGGAAAAAAACAAAGAGCTACTAAGTCTGAATGATTCCAAACCACAGGAGGTAATCCAACCATCAGATGAATCACCATCTAAGGATTCTCAAGAGTTAAATATAAATATTGAAAAGGCAGAAAAGTTAATTGAGGGATTAAATGAAGAAATATCAAAATCTAAGAAAAAGAAATTTGAATTGAAAAATAATCATGCGAAAGCATGTTCAATTATTGATAGATTTAGAAATTTTGAGAGAGGAATAGACAAGTTAAAGGAGGATGTATCGGACGAACTTAATGATTTGGATATATCTTTAAGTGATATCTTTACCTATGAGATTAATCTGTCTAAATTGGAAAACCTCGTATCTATTTATGATAAAGAATTGGAGGCTATTGAGGATCAATTAGATGAAAATAATGTTGATAGTAAGTTAAGTCAGTTAAATAAATATAAAAAAGAGTTATCAGAGCTAGAGGCTCAGTTAGATATACCAAAGCAAAAATATCAGACATACATTAAGAAGTTATCGGCATGGGAAGATGCTAGACAAGAAATTATCGGTGATAAAATAAAAATTGGCACTATCAAGTTCTTGGAATCCAAAATAACAGAAATTGAAAATGTGCCTGAAATCGTTAGCAATTTGCGACAGAAAAGAAAAGAGAAGGTTAAAGAAATCCATTCCATTCTCTTAAGCCTTGTAATAATGTATCAAGAATTGTATAAACCTGTTGAGGAATATTTAACAAAACATGCAGGTGATGATGACAATATCAAATTGGGTTTCAATGCAATTATAGAACCTTCAAATTTCAAAGACATTTTCTTTGAATTTATTAGACATGATAGGAGCGGTAAGTTTTTAGGAATAGAAGAAGGCAATAAACAACTTCTTAATCTTATGGAGCTTACTGATTATAATAATGCAGATGAAGTCATAGATTTCCTTAATGGTATATTGATGGAGTTATCCGATAATAAAGAAAAGCTCGGTGTTAACATTGATCAGAGCATTCGGAAAAATCGCTCTGTCCAAGAATTCTATGATTTCTTATTTTCTTTAGAATATTTAAAACCGAGGTACAATCTTACATGGGATGATAAAACTCTTGATCAGCTATCACCAGGAGAAAAAGGAACTCTCCTGTTAGTGTTTTATCTTTTAATAGATAAAAATGATATTCCTCTGGTGATTGATCAACCAGAAGAAAATCTTGATAATGAAACTGTTTTTAGGATTTTAGTAAAATGTATTAAACATGCAAAAAAAAGAAGGCAGATTATTATTGTAACCCATAATCCTAACCTTGCAGTTGTTTGTGATGCAGAACAAATAATATACTCCGAAATAGATAAGAAAAATAATTTTAACGTAACATATTTAAGTGGTTCTATAGAAAATCCTAAAATCAACAAAAAGTTAGTTGATGTTTTGGAGGGCACAAGACCTGCTTTCGATAATAGAGATCTTAAATACAGATCAGTACATAATAATGAGAGCGTTAAATGAAAAGTGAAAAAGAAAGAGATGAAACCTATGAAAAATAACTTTAATGACAAAGTGCAATTTATCTGGAGTCTCGCTGAGATATTGCGTGGCGATTACAAACGTGCGGACTACGGTAAGGTTATCCTGCCTATGACCGTGCTACGTCGCCTTGATTGCGTTCTGGCTCCAACCAAGGACAAAGTTCTTAAAAAATATGAGCAGTTGAAAAAGGGGAAGTTGAAGAACCTTGATCCTATTCTTAACAAGGAATCAGGGCGGAAATCTTTCCACAATCGGAGTAAACTCGATTTTGACAAACTCACCGCTGACCCAAACAAGATTGCTGAGAATCTGAAGGCGTATATCAATGGTTTTTCAACCAGGGCAAGAGAGATTATCGAAAGGTTTGATTTTGACACGCAGATTGATAAATTGGATGAAGTGGATTCGCTTTTCATGATTGTCAAACGCTTCAATGAAATCGATATGCATCCTGATAAAGTCTCCAATGAGGAGATGGGATATATCTTCGAGGAGTTAATCCGACGTTTCTCAGAGCAATCAAATGAAACTGCTGGTGAGCACTTCACTCCTCGCGAAGTTATCCGATTAATGGTGAACCTGCTGTTTATTGAAGATCATGACATCCTGACTCGAAAGGGAATAATCAAAACTCTGTATGATCCGGCATGCGGTACAGGTGGAATGCTGTCTATCGCCGATGAGTACTTGAAGGAACTGAACCCGAATGCTGAATTAAATTTGTTCGGTCAGGAACTTAATGATGAGTCATTCGCAATTTGCAACTCCGACATCATGATCAAAGGGGAAGACCCCGACAACATAAAATTTGGAAATAGTTTTACCAGGGATGGCTTCGCTGGTAGCAAGTTTGATTACATGCTCTCCAATCCGCCATTTGGTGTCGAGTGGAAAAAAATTGAGAATTTCATCCGCGATGAATTTGATAAACTTGGTTACAATGGGCGATTCGGCGCCGGGCTTCCTCGAATCAATGATGGCTCGTTTATGTTCCTTCAGCACATGATATCCAAAATGAAGGAGACCAACAACGGTTCTCGGCTAGCTATTGTTTTTAATGGATCACCTCTGTTCACCGGGTCAGCAGGTTCAGGGGAGAGCAATATCCGTCAATGGATTATTGAGAATGACTTGCTTGAGGCAATCATCGCGTTGCCCGATCAACTGTTCTATAACACAGGCATTTTCACCTATATTTGGATTCTCACAAATCGTAAGACTAAAAAGCGAAAGGGCAAAATTCAATTAATCAATGCGGTTGATTATTTCAAGAAGATGCGTAAATCACTTGGAAACAAGCGTAACTATATCTCAGATAAGCAAATTGAGGAGATAACCCGGATTCTAGGCGCATTCAAGGAGACCGGGAATTGCAAGATTTTCGATAATGATGATTTTGCATACTGGCGAATTACTGTTGAACGTCCGCTGCGCCTTAACTTCCAGATAACACCTGAGCGGATTGAAATACTGAAAGAGGAGAATGCGTTTAAGAACCTGGCAAAGGCGCGTAAAAAGAAAAATGAGATTGCACAAAAGGAAATCGAGGAGGGGCAGAAACTTCAAGAGCGGATTATCGGCGCTCTGGAAACCATCAAGAGTGGCAAGGTTTACAAAAATCGGGATGAGTTTGAAAAAGCAATTGATATTGCGGTCAAGGAAAAGGGAATCATCCTGAAAGCTCCCATTAAAAAGGCGATTCTTGCGGGGCTTTCCGAACGGGATGAGACCGCTGATATTTGCCTCGATAAAAAGCGCAATCCTGAACCTGACAAGGAACTGCGGGATAATGAGAATATTCCCGTAAAAGAGGATATCGAGGATTATTTCCAACGGGAGGTCATTCCGCATGTCCCGGACGCATGGATTGACCACGACAAGACAAAGAAAGGCTATGAGATACCTCTAACGCGGCATTTCTATGAGTACAAGCCATTGAGACCATTGGAGGAGATTGAAGGGGAGATAAAGGCACTTGAAGCGGATACTGACAGGCTTTTGAAGGAGGTCTTGAAGTGAAATATAAACCTTATCCTAAGTATAAGGATTCCGGCGTTGAATGGTTAGGAAAGATCCCAAGTCATTGGGAAGTCGCACCGACTAAACGCATTTTACAAAGAAATGACGGGGGTGTATGGGGTGAGGATTTTGATGATGACGGAACAATTGTGTTAAGGTCAACAGAAATGAATGTTGCTGGTGAATGGAAGATAAAAGAGCCTGCCAAACGTAAACTTAGCTCACATGAAATCGCCTCTGGATTACTAAAGGAAGGAGATTTATTGATAACCAAATCAAGTGGGAGTGCATTACATTTGGGGAAAACTGCTCTAGTTTCGAAAGAAATCGAAGATTTAAAATGTTGCTTTTCTAATTTCATGCAAAGACTAAGAACTAATAAAAACTACAACCCAATATTTCTAAGATATATCTTAAATTCATGTATCGGTAGAGAACAATTCAATCTATTGGGTAATTCCACAACTGGTTTAACAAATCTAAGCAGTGGTTTAATTAATGAAGTTTTGATTACAAGACCTCCATTCGAAGAACAAATTCTAATAGTTGATTTTCTCAGATTGAAACTTTCTAAACTCGACGCTCTTATCGAGAAAAAGCAAAAACTTATCCAACTGCTCAGCGAGAAACGCACTGCTTTGATAAGTCAGGCGGTTACGAAAGGGCTTGATCTATCCGTGCCGATGAAGGATTCTGGTGTCGAGTGGCTGGGGGAGATTCCGAGTCATTGGGAAGTGAAGAGGTTAAGGTATGCTGCTCTGATAAATCCTGTGAAATCACAATTGAAATTAAAGTATGGCTATGATGTTTCCTTTTTACCGATGGAAAATATTTCAACAGAAGGTCAGTTATTACTTGAAGAAGAACGCCCAATAGATGATGTTTATTCAAGTTTTACATATTTTGAAGATGGTGATATTATCATCGCTAAAATCACTCCATGTTTTGAAAATGGAAAAGGTTCATTAGCTAAAGGATTGTTAAATGGTGTTGGTTTTGGAACAACGGAACTCCATGTTTTGAGGGCCAATCAGAATATTGACCCTCATTATTTGTACTGCATCACGAAATCTAATCAATTTATGAAGTATGGTGAAATGGAAATGAAAGGGGCAGCAGGTCAAAAACGTGTCCCTGCTGAATTCATTGAAAATTTCAAAATCGGAATTCCTCCTTTTGAGGAACAGAAAGCTATCGCTGTTTTCCTTGACCGGGAAACCACTAAACTTGATTCAATCATAAAGAAAACGACAGAATCAATCGAGAAATTTAAGGAATATAGATCAGCATTGATTTCAGCTGTGGTGACAGGTAAAATTGCTGTTTTCGCTAACCCATGTAAGGGAGATGGTTAATAATGTCTCAAAGCATAGAAGCGCTTGTTACACCATCCGTTATGAAATGGGCTCGTGAGAGAAGTCGATTAGACATAAGTGCTGCTGCAAAGCGCATAGGAAGAACGGAAGACGTGATTCAACAATGGGAAAGTGAGGATGGTGAAATAAAACCAACACTTGCCCAATTACGTAAAGCAGCTGAAGTTTATAAAAGTGCTCTAGCTGTCTTCTTTCTACCCGAACCACCCGAAGGAATGGAGGTTTTGCGCGACTTTCGTTGCCTTCCATCAGAAAGAAGTTCAGGATATACTCCGGAACTTGCTTTTTTAATACGTATGGTTGATAACCGTCGAAGTTGGCTGAGTGAATGGCGCTCTTCAACAGGAGAAGATCCCCTTGATTATATTGGTTCCGCAAATATAAATTCCGAACCATCATCAGTTGCGCATGCAATTCGTGAAAAATTAAATATTACATTCCAAGATCAAAAAACACTAAGAACACGACGAAATGCATTAAATTTCTGGGCAGAGAGAGTAGAAGAAATTGGTATAAATGTTTGTTTTACGGGGGAAATAGAATGCGAAGAAGCAAGAGGATTCTCACTTAACGACAAATATGCGCCTTTTATCTGGATTAATAGCTCTGATGCAAGAGCTGGACGATTATTTACATTAACTCATGAGTTGGCTCATATCTGGATAAATACTACCGGGATTTCAAATCTCGAAAATATTGGTTCGAACGTCGATTCCGAAAAGGATAGGATTGAAATCTTCTGTAATTCTGTGGCAAGCTTAACACTTTTAGAAGAGTGTGATTTCATAAATCTTTGGAAAGAAACAGATGATCGAGGAACAATCGAAAAACGCATCACTTCAGTATCTAATAACATTCAAGTTAGTGAAGAAGTAGTTGCACGTCGATTACTGAATCATCGAATTATTGATAATGCTCAGTATAATTTACTACGCAAACATTATATTGAAAGGTGGAAAAACCTGCGGGATGATGAAAGAAAAAAAATGCAGGAAAGCGAATATGGCCCTCCTCCACATCTGTTGAGAGTTATTAAAAATGGACGAACTTTCTCTCGAACAGTTTTGATCGCCTATTTTGAGGGTAGGGTATCAGGATTGGAAGCATCGCGCCTTCTTGATTGGAAAATAAATAATTTTCCTAAACTAGCTAAACATGCAGGTCTTCATCTGACCAATCAAGAAATTGAAGGAGGAGAGATATAATGACCAAATATTGTTTAGATTCAAACGCCTATATTCAACCATGGAACTTTTATTATTCTCCTCAGTTAATTCCTGATTACTGGATTATTCTTGATGAACTTGCACAAAACAATGTAATATTCAGCCCAGATGAGGTCAAACAAGAAATTTTGAAAGTTGACGATCTTTTAAATGAGTGGTTAATTCAAAGACCTTATTTCTTTAAACCAGCTTTACAACCCATCCAGTTAAAGGTACGAGAGATATTAAAAATTTTCCCTCGCTTAATAAGTGTTGGGGCAAACAGGTCAATGGCTGATCCTTGGGTGATTGCACAAGCTGCAGTGGACGATGCTGTTGTAGTTAGCAAGGAATATCCAATAGTAGATCCGAAAAGTAAAAGAATTAAGATTCCCGATGTATGTAAACATTTTGAAATTAGATGTATAAGCGATATAACTTTTGTAAATGAATTAGGAATTAAATTTACCGCACGAATAGAATAGAGATTACTACTTAGAGATGAATTAATCTATAATATACATATTGGAATGATAAAACATGGTTGAGTCATACAAAGAAGAAGCATTTGAGGATTTTATCGAGACATATCTTCTCGTAGTCGAGAAGTACATTCAGTTGCCTGAATCAGAATATGACCGCGGACTTGCATTATTCCCGGATGAGGTTATCCGCTTTATCCGCGACACTCAACCCGATACCTGGGATAAGCTTGAGGCTCAACTTGGAGAGGATACAGAAAAGGCAATAATCGATTCGTTGATTAAGTTCCTTGATTCGGATGAGCATCACAGCCTCGATGTTATCCGCCATGGATTCAAGGTTTATGGCAATAAAATCAAGATGGCATTCTTCAAACCCGCATTTAACCTGAATCCCGAAACGATTGAGCTTTACTCGAAGAACCGTCTGGGAGTAGCACGTCAGATTCATTTCAGCAGGGATAATGACAAGTCGGTTGATCTTGTGCTTAGCCTTAACGGTATTCCGGTCGCTACGGCTGAGCTTAAAAACCAGATGACCGGACAGTCAGTTGAGGATGGGATGAAGCAGTACAAGACAACACGCGATCCGCGGGAAAAACTTTTCCAGTTCAAGAAACGTTCACTGGTTCATTTCGTAGTTGACACCGACCAGGTTTACATGACCACGAAACTTGAAGGAAAGGATACGTTTTTCCTTCCCTTCAATCTTGGATACGAGCATGGCTCTGGAAATCCTCCTGTTGATGGGAAGCACAAAACCCACTACCTATGGGAACAGGTATGGCACCGGGATAGTTGGCTGGATATTATCTCAAGATTTATCCACATGCAAAAAGAGGAAAGGAAGATTGGTCGAAAGGTAGTTATTAAAGAGAAGATGATCTTCCCGCGATATCACCAGCTGGATTCAGTCAGGAAACTTGAATCCGCATCACGAGAGGAAATGGCAGGCCATAATTACCTTGTCCAGCACAGTGCGGGAAGCGGTAAGAGCAATTCAATCGGCTGGCTTGCTCACAGGTTGTTTAATCTTCATACTGAATCGGATGAGAAGGTCTTTGATGCCGTGATTGTTGTTACGGATCGACGTGTCCTCGATAAACAGTTACAGGATAACATCTATCAGTTTGAGCACAAACAGGGGGTTGTCCAACGGATAGACAAACGCTCCAAGCAACTTGGGGAAGCGTTAAAATCAGGTGGCTCGATAATAATCACCACACTTCAAAAATTTCCGTTCATTACAGAACTGGCAAGCGAACTTCCAAAGAGGAAATATGCTGTAATAATCGATGAAGCGCACAGTTCGCAATCCGGTGAAAGTGCAATCAAAATGAAAAAAGTGCTATCCGCAAGTTCACTCGAAGAAGCTGTCGAAATGGAAATAACTGAAGAAACGCCTGATTATGAAGAGGAAATTCTTCGCACGATGCTTGCACGGCAAAAGCAACCCAATATCAGTTTCTTTGCTTTTACGGCAACACCAAAATATAAAACATTACAGGTATTCGGTAGAAAAGGTGAGGATGGCAAGCCTGTTCCGTTCCATCTTTACAGCATGAGACAAGCCATTGAGGAGAATTTTATTCTCGATGTACTTAAGAATTACACCACTTACAAAACATACTACAAACTGATAAAAGCAATCCCGGATGATCCTCAAGTCGATAAGAAAAAGGCTCAACGCGCTCTTGCACGTTTTATGACTCTTCATCCTCACAACATCGCTCAAAAAACAGAGGTGATGATAGAACATTTCAACCAGTTTACACGACATAAAATAGGCGGAACATCCAAGGCAATGCTGGTAACCAGTTCTCGATCTCAGGCAGTACTTTACAAGCAAGCTTTTGATAAATACATAAAAGAGCAAGGTTACAATTACATAAGAACACTTGTAGCGTTTTCGGGAAAACTAAGCATTGGTGAAAAAGGTGCTGAAATGTCATATACAGAGGAGGGAATGAACAAAGGTATCCGTGAAAGCGAACTCCCTAAGCAGTTTGCCACTGACGAATATCAGGTCTTGATAGTAGCGGACAAGTATCAGACAGGTTATGACCAACCATTGCTTCACACAATGTATGTGGATAAAAGGCTGTCAGGGATTCGAGCAGTGCAGACGCTATCTCGCTTGAACCGCAAACATCCCGGAAAAGATGATACTTTCATTCTGGATTTCGTAAACGATGCTGAAGAAATAAAAGAAGCTTTCCAACCTTATTATGAAGAAACCACTGTTGGTGAAGATGCTGATCCACAACAGCTGTATGATATTTCCAAGAAACTCGATGAATATCAGGTTTATCATAAAGAGGAGGTTCACGCATTTTGTGAAATTTTCTTCAAGCCAAAAACCTCGCAAACCGCTACAGATCATGCCCGAATGAACTCGATTATAGATCCTGCGATTGTCAGATTTAACGATTTGTCGGAAAAGGATCAGGAAAGTTTCAAAAAACTTCTGATGACATATAAGAATCTGTATGCATTTCTCTCTCAGGTGATCCCGTATCACGATTCTGATTTAGAGAAACTTTATGCGTACATTCGCATGTTCCTTTCCAAAATACCCAGAAGGGGTTCAGGGGAAAGATACTTTTTCGATGATGAGATCACATTGAAATATTACAGGCTTGAAAAGGTCAGTGAGGGTAAAATCGCACTTGAGGAAAGCAGACGCGGAGAAGTTTCAGGCCCCATTGAAGTGGGTACCGGTAAGCCAAAGGGAGATATGATTTCTCTTTCTGAAATCATTGAAGTGCTGAATGAAAGATTCGGGACAGATTTCAGGCCTGCTGACCAGCTATTCCTCGATCAGATCAAAGAAGATGCAAAATCCAATGAGAACATACGAGAGAAAGCAATAGTAAATAGCCTGGACAATTTCGGACTGGTTTTCAAGAAAGCTCTGGAGGGATTTTTCATTGAGCGAATGGAGCAAAATTCCTCCATCTTTGCTAGATATAATGATGACAAGGAGTTCAGAAAAGTTCTGACCAAACTGATGACAAAGGATGTGTATAAAGAGATTCGGGAAGATGATAACCAGAAATAATATAGATGCGATGCCT
The DNA here is from genome assembly GCA_965369605.1 of uncultured bacterium. Taxonomy (GTDB): domain Bacteria; phylum JAJVIF01; class JAJVIF01; order JAGGVT01; family JAGGVT01; genus JAGGVT01. The sequence continues at coordinate 17,907 of CBDURE010000002.1, read as the reverse complement.
TATGAAAATTCGAAACCTGTCTATATCTTCTATCGAGAATGTCCACAGGATGCTTAGTGTAAAGTTCACGAACCTGAACTTTAGTTTAGCCATGAATTATCAGAGTTTGCACAGGTTTATACATGATAGGTGGTGAGGTTGAACAGGAAGTTCGCAACCTCTTTCAGAGGTTTCCTTTACTAAGATAGAACACATCAAATAAATCACCAAGTTTCATGCTACTATTGAATGCAAGTGACACTCTTTCAAGTAGAATTTCATTTTGACTGACGTCAAATAATTTAATTTGATGAAGTGTATGCAATTGTGATTAAAAGTACTTTCTCCAACTGAAATATGTAATAACATGTAAACATTCAACATTGAGCGAATCAGCGTTTTTTTCTATTTTAAAACGGTTGCTCCTGTTTAAACTTGAATCCTGCAATTCTTTACTGTATTTTTTTAACAAAGCAGTGAATTTTTCTTTTTTTACTCACTTGAAGCCATTTGAGTAAACCCCTTGAGGAATGAGTACGGGAATTTTTGAAATGGTGGAGTTCAATGGTTTTAATCAGTGTATTTTTTACGCTTAATACTAAGACCACATACCAATTTCCTTCCCGAGGAGAATAACTCAATACAAGTTGAATAAATTCAACTATTCATGTTTACACAAGGATGCAAATATAGTTTAATAGATGCTTCTAAATTCAAAGACATCGGAAATGAATCCCATTGACTAAGGGGCTTTTCCTGATATAATCTATCTTGTATCCTTATTTATTCTGGTTTATAATGATGAAATGTCTCATAATCTTATTCTTGGCAAACAAATCTGTGAACAGGTGGTAAGAAACTGTAGCGAGACAGCCTAAATATAAAACAGATTTGTTTGTACATGGGTGTTTATAGTATAGCCACTTCGATCCTAACTGCAGACTTACTTGATTGCCAAAATCGAATATCTGATTTTGGAAAGAGAATGTTTCGAGTAATCGAGTAAGAGATCAACGTAACATTGAGCAACTTCGGAAGCTAGGATGGTGGGGTCTCCTAATCAGGGAATGTCAAAACAGAATTGATTATTTTTTGAAAGAGCTGGCTATAGAAATAATTGAAGGAGAGCCATCAGGAACAGATGCAGATTAATAGTCGACTTTTGCTAAACTTCGAAGGCTCACTACATATTAAGTGTGAAAGGTCCGAAGGTAAGACAAACGAAGAAATAGTACGATTCTTCAATGACATCCGGGGGTTCATCCATGGTAGCTCCGGCATTGGTGATCCGCAGGTTAAGGGATAGTGTCTCGTACTAATTTTCCCAGAACAGCTTCGAACACTAATTTCTACAGATTCTTATTGGTTGCCTTGAAACAGGAATCTGGCTGAAAGAGGTCGTATGGTTTACGGTTTATTAACCCCAGGAGTAGAATGTATAAGATGACCATTGAACAAAGAGTTTATCAGGTTCTAGGTGCAATTGCAGATTGGCTGCCGAACAACCAGGAGATTAGCCTAAGCGATTCCCTTTCAAACGATTTAGGGTTTGATTCATTGGCTTTTGTCAACTTGCAAATTGCGATTGAGGATGAGTTTGGGTTTCGCTTTGATCCCGTTCAAACGGATTTTATTTCTATATTTAACACAGCAGGAAGCTTGGTGACTTTTTTAATCAAGGCTGGCATTGATAGTGAGGAGCAATTATGATTTGGATGGAGATTACAAAGTGCAATCGACAACGAAGGAGTGCTAGCCCTACTTTTGTTTCATCTCTACCCTTCCTCGCTTCGATTCAACACGAAGCCCTAGAGATGCACAATAATGTAGTGCTGATTGAATGTAAAAACGAATACGATGCGGGGAAGCCAGCGTCCGCCTACGAGATCGCAGACCTCTTGGGTATTCCAACAGCATTGACTGTTTCCATTGAAGGATATGGTATACACCCTTTTCTAAATGCATTGTTTATAGCACACTATCACCTCATAGGTAGTACTGCATCGGTAATTATTGTTGCTTCTGCCACATCGAGTGTCTCTTCAAAATCGGCACTCGGAGAAGTCAAGAAACATGGGACTATCGATAATTTCCGGGTCGTTAGATTGTCATTGCAACAACCAGCGAGAGATTCTGATACTTTGCTTGTTATTGCTACGCCTGTCAATTCTAAAACTGACCTTTACAGCCTGTTAAAAATCGAAAACGATAATGACCTTGCTTTCCATTCGGTGCCTATAATGCCGTTCTCTACATGGCTTCTAAACACGAGAGATGTGAATGTGTCTCCTACAGCTCTGGAAAAATTAAACATCCAGTCTAGCGTAAGCAAACAGTTGAAAACTATTTGTTGTGACTCTTGCTTTAATCTGCTTAAGAAGTTACCCGCAACTCTGGCATCCACTGAAATGAAGGGAAAAGGATTGCTGTTAGTAACGTAACAACTTTATAGATGTTGCTTATGAAATTGAAATAATTCGTGCTTGAAGGAGTAAATAACCAATGATATGCGTTGCTTTTACTGATAAAGACGCAAGGGCTGAGAAGGTTAGAATCATCAGGTTCTTGAGGAGAAGCATTAAAAGTGAAAAAGCCGTTGTCGGGGTGTCTGGAGGACTTGATTCAGACGTTGTGGCGCGTTTGCTAGCATTGGCTATTGATCCCCAAAATTTGAAGCTGTTTGTCATACTCCAAGATGAAATGGAGGAAACACACATTAAGTATGCTCGCGAACTTGCCTATGATCTATCGGTCAGTTTGCATGAGATAGATTTGAGGAATTTCCCTTCGGAGTTTATCCGACGACTAGCGTTAGCTGATCCGCAACAAAATTTTCTTCCCGACGGTCTTCTGGATCCTTCCCGAGCGAAGTGCTCATTACGAACCCCAGTTCTTTCAACCTATCAGGATCGTGGATTCGTCGTTATTGGAACATCCAACCGCACAGAGTACGAGTTGGGATTTTTCCTGCCATTCGGTGATGGCATTGCTCATCTGAAACCTATCTCTCATTTATACAAAACCCAAGTACGGCAGGTTGCCCACCTATTAAATACTCGATCTTCTGTGATTCATCAACCCGCTTCAGCTGGATTTTGGAAAGGCGAAACCGACTTGGAAGATCTCGCATATTGGCTGGTTAACGAAGCACCGATTCAGCAGGAGAGATCCTTTTCGGATGATGATGAGCGTGAGGTGGATACTATAAAGGCAGAACTTACCACAGAGTGTGTGGACTTGGTTCTATTTGGCATTAAGGGGTTCCGCATGGGGGACGAAGAATTAAGAAGCCATACAGGACTCTCAATTAAAACTATTCAGAGATTTCGCAAGCTGATGTTGGCTGCTGAAAATCAAAAATGCAAACCTTACAATGTGAAATTGGAACCGCGCTCCGCTTGGAGGTCCGGGATTCATGAGGAATACTGAGCGCATCGAAGATCTACTTATCAATGCTTCCGCACGTTATGGGGAGAAACCCGGTTTGATTTCAGTCTCTGATGATCGTTGTGTTTCCTTCGCAATGTGGCTCGCTGATTCAATGCTTTTTGCCCGGTGGCTCTTGATGAGGACGGGTGATAGACCGGGGTGTGTGTCGCTTCAAGCGAAAAACAGCTATTCCTATGCGTGCGCACTGTTCGGAGGTTTCATTGCTGGAAAAACGATGGTTCCCCTTGGACTCAAGATGGATTCACAATCACTATCATTTGTGCTCAAGGACTGCCATCCGCTATTGGGCTTGGTGGATGATGATCTTATCAATGAGAATTCTAGTACACCCTACGTTGAAGCTGGTTGCGATGCTGTCGCTCTACAGTACATTCAAGAGGAAATAAAAGGTCTCTCTTCCACAAGTGAACAAACACCTCTACTAAATGATTCAGCTAAAGCGTCTGAAGATATAGCTTTGATTATCTATACTTCGGGATCGACCTCCGAGCCACGAGGGGTTATTTGCCCGCATAGACAAATCCTTTTTGCGGTAAACGCGATCAATTCCATTCTCGGCAATGCACCGGAAGACGTTCTTCTCTGCGGTCTTCCCTTCTCGTTCGACTATGGATTATATCAGCTTTTCTTGGCCTTGCACAGCGGAGCGACATTGGTGGTCTCACCGGATTTCTCTATGCCTATGGCCATCCCTTATTGGATGGGTAAATATGGAGTAACGGCACTCCCCGGAGTACCATCTTTGTTTAACATGTTGGTTGAATCGAATCTTTTGAGTCGGAGTCGCTTCGATCAACTTCGGTATGTCTGTTCCACGGGAGATGTTTTTTCACTCGAGACTATATTGACGCTCAAGAGATATCTTCCATCATGCTCGGTTTTCCCCATGTACGGTCTGACAGAATGTAAGAGGGTAAGTATTTTACTCCCCCACAATTTTATCGGTCACGAGGAATCTGTCGGCAAACCGCTGCCCGGAACCATGGTCACTGTAGTTGACGACAAAGGGAAACGTCTTCCCGTTAATGAGGTCGGCGAACTGGTTGTGCGTGGTCCGCATGTAATGCGAGGATACTTAAACAATCCCGCAGCAACATCCAATCGTTTCAAATACGATTCTGAGACCCGTGACACATGGTTGTTCACAGGGGATTATTTTAGAATAACCTTCGACGAGTTTCTCTACTTCGAAGGACGGGGGCAAAGTTTCCTTAAAGTGCGAGATCAACGAGTCAGCCCGATTACCTTGGAACGGAGCCTATCAACGTTGCCTGGTATACAGCAAGTTGTGATTGTGGGTGTCAAGGATTCATTGGGAGGTGACGCGCTATTCGCTTTTGTTCGTCCCAAACACGGTAGACAAATCAATGCTCGCACCGTATCAGACGCAGCCCGAAATCTTCTTCCAGGGCCTCTCCCCCCCAAACATGTCCACATTACCAGAGATATCTTTCCAGTTACGCAAAATGGAAAAATCGACCGTAAACAGCTCAGCAATATAGCCTATAGGTTGGTAGAAATGTGAAGATATGCATTGAACATAATATTCTGCCATTTCTAAATTCCGGGCTTCGGGTTGTAGGTTGCCACACACAGGCTTTGTTATCAAGCTCAAGTGCCCTTATAGACAGAACTGTACCTGCTTTGTTCGAGGCCTGCACGACTGTGCCTTTTGGTATTGCTCATGTCCCGGCAGACCCGAATCGTTTACTCAACTCCATCGTTGACCCAGATATCGGTCTTGACCTAGCCTGTTCCGCATTAGGAATCAAAACCGTGCGCCGGTGTTTTCGAACGCAAAACGACCACAATAAAGCCATTGGAGAACTGATAAGATTGCTCGATGATGGGCCGGTTGTCTTAGGTCCTTTAAATATGGGACTTCTACCCTACCTAAGAAACAGGCAACAATTCATAGGGTTGGACCACTACATTGTCGCAGTATGTTACGAACCCGTTTTGGATGAAGTGACAATTCTAGATCCCGAACGGGTTGGACTCGTTCATACGGAGCTCCAGAACCTGATTCCAGCCTGGGGAGCTGAGGATCTGCTAGAAGGAAGAGGTCCATACACAATGCGTCAAGTGAAGGATGTGCCACCAGTCCTCGACTGGCAGACAGGTTCGAAGACAGTTGTCCACAATGTGCAACGGAATCTAAATCGCTTGCGTATCGAAACACTTCCTGTCCTGCAAATCTTTTGTAACACAACACTGGATAAAAGGAAGAATCGGTCACTTTGGAGTGGTTTGACATTCTGCCTGGAAACACGTATTCGTCGTATTATTTGTTGCTGTTCTTTGATCAAGGAAATACTCGGTTGTAGAAGCGACGGTTCCAGACAGTCATTCCAGTGGGCGGAACAGGCAATATTGTCATGTCGAAAGCTTATTTATCGACTTAGCACTGAAAACGAACTAATACCTAGTGAGATTATTGATGTCGTTAATGCTGAATTGGAACTTGGAAACTTCCTGAATTGGATCACTTAACAATGAAAATTTCTGAGATTGGTTTCAAATACCTTGAAAATGTGAGACTGAATGAACAGCCCGTCATTAAGCTCGCGAAAGAGGTCGGATTGAGTAATGATAGCATGTCTCTACTAGTTGAAAACGGTTTGTCGCGGATTCCAGTATGTGAGCAAACTGATCCTGGGGTTCTTGTTCGAGCAACCCTTAAAAATCTCGCTGCTAACCATCCTTGTATTTCTACTCACGCTAAGGTTGTTCTCTTGCTTCACTCTATACCTGGAATGATCTTGCGGTTTCCTTCTATCCTCGAACGTTGTGTGCATGGCACATCCTTCGAACGAACTCCAATAATTCCTATCAGTGGCCAACCGTGTTCTATTTTTCATTACGGTGTCTGGTTAGCGCTTCGTTATCTTGAGCAGATGAACAAGAGCACTGTCGTTGTTCTTGTTGGGATAGATGTAGCTCCTTCTGCGGAGAGTCGGTTCTTTTTTGGCTCAGCCATGGGGGACAGTATTGTTGTTGGATGTGTTGGTGCTGTGAACGTTACGCATAGAATCCTTGGCACACTGTCAGAGACACACGTCATTGCCACTCTGGGTGAGGACTCGACCACTGAATCTATAGCCAGATTTCGTGCGGCTAATCCGTCCTACATTCGAAATGCCATTGAGCTTTGCCTATCTCAATCCAGTATTTGTCTATCAGACGTTGATTGGATAGTGCCACACACCCCTTACAAAAAAATGGGGCAGATCATCGCTGATGTCCTCAGGTTCCCCAGCGGTAAGTTGCTCATGGATTACCTTCCAGATACAGGGCATCTTAATTCTAATGATTCTTTCTGTCATTACATCAGAGCATGTGCGGAGGGCAAGATCGCGTGCGGTGATGTATCTATCTTGATTAACCCTGGATTCGGGGGAAGCAGGGGAGTTACTATTCTGCAACGAGGAGGGGAAAGCAATGCTTGACGGTACCGTTGCCAAACATCCTCTTTCCGTACATGTTTTTGCTACATCTCGCTGTAATTTAAATTGCACTCATTGCTTTATTGATACATCATCTGATTCGACAAGCAAATATGATTTACCTGCCGACATTCTCTTGCGTGCATTGAGTGAAATAGAAGATGTAACACCGCATGCAGAATTTGAGATTGAAGGTGGCGAGATCCTTTTGCACCCCCAATTCAAGACAATTATAAATGGACTTCGCGAAGAAATTCTGCCACGCGTAACAATGACTACTAACGGTTCCATTCCTTTTCCGTTTGACGAGATACGGATGACAGGACAATTCGGACCATTCCGCCTTCGCATATCCGCTGAAGGACATACGGAAAAGATTCACGGATTGATTCGCGCTAATAGGCTAATCGACGTATTACACTGTATAGAACATGGAGTACGTGCTAACGCTAAGGTGGTTATCCGGACAACTCTACACTCAGGCAATATTCAGTACATGAAAGAGATGATCGCCACATTTGCGGCTACCGGTGCGAACGAGTTACAGTTTCTTGAATTCCAAACTGTTGGAAGAGGCTCATTACCTGAAAATCGTTGGCTTGTTCCAGATGATAAATCCTTTGAGTCAGCTGTACAAAAGTTCGCTACAGACACCATTCCCGACGGGATTAATCGCATGAGTCTGAACCTCTCCAAAAGACGCATCGTTCTTCTTGAACGATTGTCCCCTATTTTGGAGCAAAAGGGGCTTAGTATAGTCTTTTGCAGGATACCCTCCATTACACTCAATTGGAATGGCAGCTTAGGATTATGTCCATGGAGACCGTTTAAGACTATACTTTCAGATCAGTGGCCTAATGACTTTACATCCTATATTTCTCATATGCTCCACCAGGATATCCTATATCACGACTGTGACTTCTGCAGTGCAGCCAGCATTATTAGGAGATGCAATGGGCAATAATCTATTACATGAAGAATGTCAAAGATTTGGTCTCACTGATTCCCCATTAATACCTGTGAACAGATACTGTCCAAGGGGAAATATGTTTGTTAAATGTGAAGGGGAGAATCGGTTGCGTAGCATCAAGGCAAGAAGTGCTTTTTATATGTTACATGATGCTGTCCAAAAATATACCGTCACAGGTCAACAAATCTGCATTGTAGAATCATCGTCTGGCAATCTTGCAATTGCTCTCCACAAGTTATCTGGACACTTTGGTGTCTCTTTTCTTTGTTTGTCTGACAAAACGACGCCTGTGAGCAAACAAAGGGAGCTGCTCGAAGAAGGTGTAAACGTGCAATTTATCCCGAAAGGTGATTATCCAGATTTCCGCTCAGCAAGGATTGCAGCGGCTTCCCGCTTTGGGGAGCAACCTGACTACGTTTGGATTAATCAGTATGCAAATCCTGCGAATTTTCGAGCCCATTATGAAACGACAGGCCCAGAGATATGGGAACAAACAAAGGAAACCGTACGATGGATCGTAATCTCGGTAGGATCTGCTGGATCTATATGCGGCGTCGGTAAATTCTTAAAACAGGTAAATCCGGATATAAATGTTGTGGGCGTAGAGCCTCTTGGCTCAACATCATTCGGGGGGAGAAGTCTCCCATATGTTGCCGCAGGTGCTGGCATGTTGGGGGCATCGGAACTACTCCGTCGATATGGGAGTTGCATCGATTACTTCGCACAGGTTTCGGACTACTTGGCTGCTTTGGAATGCAGACGATTCGAGGAACTGGAGGGATTCAATGTCGGGTTGACCACAGGACACAATTTGGCCGTTGCCTCGCTACTTTGTAGAAGAACGAGGAGTTCGGTTGTAGTTGTATCGGCTGATAGCGGGAAACATTATAAGGCGTCAATAAAACAGCTCCTCGGACTGCCCCCACGAAAACCAGATGAGGTTTCTTTACAACCATATTCGGGGGCACTATAATGCAATTGACATTTACGCTACCATCAGACCGGAATAGAAAATCATATGCAGTGTTCTCTGATGTTCTCAGCAGAGCACTGTGGAAATATTAAATAATAATCACAGTTGTCATTTTTCTAGGAGAGTAATGAATAAGCTTAACATTTTTGGCGCAAGACAAAACAATCTAAAAAATATTTCATTATCTATACCTAAAAACCAGTTTGTTATTATAACGGGTGTTTCAGGCTCCGGAAAATCATCACTCGCTTTTGACACTATATTTTCTGAGGCTCAGCGTGAATTTCTCGATTCTCTAAGTTCATACGCAAGAAGGTCTATTCCAAGAGTTTCAAAAGCGGATGTTGATGCTATCGAAGGGCTCTCTCCTTGCATTGTAGTCGATCAGCACCCACTCGGGCGAAATCCGAGATCCACTGTGGGTACTGTCACAGAAATCTATACTTATTTGAGACTGCTTTATTCACGATTGGGAACACCGGCTCAAAACGCCTCAGACTTTTCTTTCAATCGCCCTTCTGGAGCTTGCGAAACGTGCAAAGGGCTTGGCTTTGAGATTGTTCCGGATTTTGATGCACTTTTTGATTTTAATAAAACTCTTAATCAGAATGCAATCAAACACAAAACCTGGAAAGTGAATAGTCGGTATTGGAATATTATTTTGGCAACCCGCTATTTTAATATGGATAAAAAATTAAAAGACTTTTCGGAATATGAAAAGCACAAACTATTTTATAGTGAGCCTATAAGAGCTGAAAATGAGCAACCTGGATATGTACAATCTTTTTCATATGAGGGGGTAGTGTCTCGTCTTTTAAAGAGACAAAATGATAGCAGGGGATTAACTGGAACTTCATATGACGAACAATTCTTATTAAAAAGACCTTGCCAAGCCTGTAGAGGGGCTCGAATCAATGCACGCGCGCGTGCAGTTCTGGTGAATAATCGCAGTATTATCGATCTAGTAAATATGGAGATTGTCGAGCTATATGACTACTTGGGAAATATAAGAGGAAACGTCGCGGATACTGTTTTACCTTACATGAACAAACTGCTACACCATATGATTGATGCTGGCATAGGCTACCTAACTATCAATAGATCAATTGGAACACTTTCGAGTGGTGAAGCACAGAGGTTAAAATTGGCTAGGCAGTTGGGCAGCTCTCTCACTGGGCTTATTTACGTTCTGGATGAGCCAACAAGGGGACTGCATCCAAGAGATACAGAAAAACTGATTGACATATTGAAGCAGCTTAAGGATAAGGGTAATTCGGTATTGGTCGTCGAACATGATATGGCCTTAATGCAAAAAGCTGATTACATAATTGATATCGGTCCAGGAGCAGGAAGAAAAGGAGGTGAAGTTGTAGGTCAAGGAAGTCCCACAGAAATTCAAGGACTGGATACTCTTACGGGACAATATTTGTCAGGACGAAGACGAGTTCGCAGATACACTCAATGTCTAAAGGGTGCAGATAGCTTCTTGCTAGTTGAAAACGCGACACTACATAATCTAAAAAACATAAATGTCCAGATCCCTCGAAACGCGCTAACCTGCCTGACAGGTGTCTCTGGTTGTGGAAAAAGTTCTTTTGTAGATGTTTTCCTCAAAAAGTACCCAAAAGCTACTGTTGTTGATCAGAGTCCGGCGGGTGTAAACGCTAGATCAATTGTGGCAACCTATATTAAAGCTTTTAATGCAATGAGAAAAGAGTTCTCGAAAGGGACAGGTGTTGACCCATCTTTACTCACATTTAATGGGCTGGGAGCGTGCAAAGAATGTGATGGGTTAGGATACAAAGTTATTGATATGCACTTTCTCGGGGACATACGAGAGTTGTGCCATGTTTGCAAGGGAAAGAGGTATATCTCTGATGTCCTTCAGTCTAAATATAAAGGAAAAACAATAGCCGATGTTTTGGATTTGACTGTCGACGAGGCTCTCCAATATTTTAACGATAGCTCTATTGTTACAGCATTGAGGATTCTTGAATCCGTGGGACTTGGCTATTTGACACTGGGGCAACCTTTGAGTACCCTTTCAGGGGGTGAGGCACAACGTGTAAAACTGGCTAGCCGCCTAAGGAAAAAAGGTGAAATTTATGTTCTTGATGAACCAACTTCAGGGCTTCATATTGCAGATATAGATCGCTTGTTGAAACTGCTCCATAAACTTGTGAAGAAAAACAATACGGTAATTATTGTTGAGCATAATCTTGATATTATAGCCAATGCAGACTGGGTGATAGATCTTGGTCCAGAAGGGGGTGAGGCTGGCGGTTATATTATTACAGAAGGACCGCCGGAGCTAATCGCAAAATCCAAAGATTCATATACAGGACGATTCCTCGCTGATTATTTTAGGGAGAACAGCCATGAGAATTAACTACCTTTTAAAACAAATCGGTCTTATGGCAGGTGCTTCACGTCCTCCTATCCCAAAGCTGATGAACTCCTCTATAGTTCGTCACTCGAAGGATTTTGCACGTTTATGGATTAGAACTCACGGCTGTAACCACTCCATCAAGAATGGAGGTTGTGTACCATGTGACTACTGGGTTGGCGATGAAATCACTCCTGATGAACAGCGGAACGCATTAACTCAAGAGGTGAAGCGACTTGAAAAAGATCCTCCTCGTCTACTCCTACTTAACACTAATGGAAGTGTTTTTGATATACACGAATTAGAGAGAGAGGTCCGCATCTATATTATCGAAGAACTCCTTAGTCGGCTTCCGGATACGATATTGATCATTGAGACGAGGGCGGATACAATTGACGAGACCGTGCTGAAAGACTTGGAGATGTTTCCAGCTGATAGGATAAGGATCGAAGTCGGTGTGGAGACAGCTTCACCCATAATCAGCCTGTTTTGCTGTAACAAGGGATTAGATATTTCGGCGATTCCATCTGTTATAAGGCAACTGCAATCGCAGGGCATAGAGGTTTTGGCAAATGTACTGATTGGATTACCTTTCCTAACTGCTGTCGAGATCGTATCAGACTCCCAGAATACCGTCCGCTGGTGTTTCGCAAATGGTGTTTCAACGTGTGTGCTTTTTCCAGTAAACATAAAACCGTATACGACACTGCACTGGTTGAATCACCACGGATTCTACAACCAGGCTTCGCTTTGGTCTCTTATCGATGTCCTTGCTGGTTTTAAGCCTAGCATGTTTCAAAACATTGAACTATCTTGGTATCCTGGTATGGATCAAATCCAGCATCCACATTACGATGAGGCAAATATTATTCCGTCAACTTGTCCTAATTGTGCCCAAAAGGTGAACGATTCCTTGGTCAGATTCGCTATAAACCCACAAATTCGCTGCATAGAAGTGCAACGACTTATTTCGATGCGTTGCAAGTGTCGATACGATTGGGAGCGTGAACTCTCATACGACGATCCTACTCCTCTACGCAAACGACTTCAAAAGACTTATTTTGCGATTGCTCGAGAAGCCTTTGGTGAAAAATGGGTACTGGAAAACAGAAATCGTATATCTAAACAACTATCAGCTCTCAACGAGGTTGAATTTCATAGCTGAACAGGTTCTTAAAGTCGTATTTTCATACGTTTACAAGGTTGTAAGGCGTGCGATGCCATTGAAAGAACTCTCTCAGCGTAAATTGTGTGAAGCAGGAATGGCATATGCAGAGTTAGGCCTAGTATTAGAAAGCGACTTTATGGTCGCGGTTTTTCCTCGATATGTTTTTGTATGCCAGATTAAGTACGTAAAAAAGTGCTAGGATATTGACGGTTTCAAACGTTAGCTTTAGAGTCAGAGACTGGTCTAATACGCTAATGGGGACCTGATCTCGGGAATATCTTATAAAGGTAATTGGGCAAGTGAGTGCGGGATATAAATCACAACTATGGTTTTTACTCGTGGATGCCTTCCCACTGACCTATGTATTGATTGAGCCGCAAGCATTGGGATGTTAAGCCTGAATTCGTTGTTGGAAGCTATGGCAATGTGTCTTTTTACCTCTGATCTGATCAGAAACGAAGTAGAATTTGAACCAAACAAATTTGGAGGTTTATCGACTTATGACGACCGTTTACGATGACCTCGCTTTTATTTACGATGCCTGGTTATTAGCAGACCCTTCTGCCGAGCCTACAGCAGAATTTTACTTAGATATGGCTCGGAAAGAGAGTGGAACCATAGTCGAACTTGGAGTAGGTACCGGACGAATTGCGCTTCAGCTTGCCAGTGAAGGCAAGAAGATTATTGGGCTTGACATATCACATCGCATGCTCATGACCTGCCGAGATAAAGCGTTAGAGCTCGGAGTAATGGATAGGATCAACCTCGTGCAAAGCGATATTCGACAGTTCGACCTTGAAAGCCCTGCCAGCCTAATTTACTTGCCGTTTCGAACATTTGGACATCTTTTAACTCGTGATGACCGGCTGAACATGCTTTATTCGGTAAGTCGCAATTTATGTGATGGGGGGCGTTTCATCTTCGATCATTATGTTTTTAACGAGTCGTGGGCAAGATCGAATGATCGGAAGCCTCGTTTGATGTGCACAATGTTGAGTGAAGATGATGTGACTCGGTATGTATATGATGTTTATCTTTACAAATATAAACAACAATTGATGGATTGTAGAATCGCTATTGAAGATGTCAATGCATCTGGGGTCTTGATTAAAAAGCATTATATACAGTTTGACTTTTCTTGGATAACCCCCGCGCAAGTGCATGAGCTTGTTTCAGAAAGTGGATTAATCATAGAGGCTCTCTATGGTGATTTCGATGGTCAAAAATGGACAGAAGAATCAAAAAACCAAATTTGGATGTTACGAAAGGGTAAGTTATGAACAGGTTAGATAGATGCGGTTTTTTTCGTACTAGCTATGCTGGTCGACAAGTGGACTACACTGGTGTTGGGTTGCAAATGCTAATCGATAGATATGCGTGCGGTCCTCTTTGTCTTTATCATTGTTTGACGGGTCGTCCTTTCTATTATCGGGTGACGATCCACCCGAATGAATGGCTTACTCCGTATTATTCTTTTGTAGAGGGAATAAAACATGCATTAAGTGTTCTTGAGTTAAATAATAATGCATATATGTATATACTAGATAATTCGAAACTTACCTCTAAAATGTATTCTCAAAAGATGAAAGATTTACTTGTTGAAGGTCCGGTATTGATTGGACCTTTTAGTGCCAATCTTTTTGAAAACGAATTTGCGCATGCTTACCGGAGTGAGCCCAATCACTGTTTAGTGTGTGTGGCATTTTGCGAAAATAAGTTTCTCCTTTTACATCCCGATGGTCTTCCATACACTAAGTCTATTGAACAGCTTCTAGAATTTCATCGGGTTACTCCAACAAACACCGCGTTACTCATTTCATTACGAAGAGCGAGTGTGGTACGACCAATTCAGCATCTTATGGAACTCACCCTTATTGCCGGTGCAAAATTAGTTCAAAGCTTAAGGGAAATACATGGACCAGCGGCTTTTCTGAAATGTATTGTGGGCGCCGTCACCCCTAAACTCAAGGTTAAATCTGAAATATCCTTGCGGTTAGGATTATCGCAGATGTCAATAAACCTCCAAATGGTTCTTGAACTTGTGCGTCATCTTATGCAGTATCAGAGTGCTACGCTAATAACCGATTCCGTAGTCTGTGATCTACGTCAACCACTCATTGATGTACTAAAAAGCTGCGCGACCTTGTATGCTACTCAGACTGAAGTATGGTATGAAGAAGAAGGACTTTATCGTCTTTCGAATTACTGGGAACGCTACGAGAATGCTCTGTGCGCCATTATTTCGGTTTCCGATGAAGTAGAAGGATAGTAAAGAAATGGATAAAAACCTTTCCCCACTACATTTGATTCCAAGTGATCTTTCAATCGGAGATAAAGACCTTTTTCAATGTGCTGAGACACATGGAACACCGTGCTATGTCTACGATTTAAAATGGGTTTCCAAACGTTGGCGTGAACTTAAAGTGATTCTGCCTGATGGTTCTAAATTGTGTTACTCTGTGAAGGCCAATCCTAATTATAGGATAATCGAGACTCTTAATGCAATAGGAAGCCACTTCGATGCTGCTTCTATAGGCGAAATTAGGATGTTGCTTAAACTCGGAGTTAATCCTCAAAAAATATATTATATCGCACCAGGGAAACTACTCAAAGACATCAAGGAAGCAATTTTAGCAGGCATCAAGGCAATTGTTGTCGATTCTCCAGGGGAATTAACAAAAGTAGTCGAAGCTACCAAGTTTCTTAATTGGCCTCAGGCCATTATGTTCCGTCTTAATCCAGGGAAAAGAAGCCGCGGTTCTCTATCAATGTCCGGCACAACACAGTTCGGGATGATGAAACAAGAAATTATCAATTGCTGGCAGACATTGCTTAAGAACGACAAAAGAAATGTCATATGCATTGGTCTACATTGCTTTCAGGGTACTAATATATTGGATTCGCGTCGCATCGGAGAGGAGTTTAGGCGTGCTCTAGTTGAATTTTCCGATATCGGTGAACAAGTCGGTAAGACTCCTCAATATGTGGATGTGGGTGGAGGCTTCGGCAGCCCGATTCATACCGAAGAACACTCTATTGATATTTCGGACCTCAGGAAAGAACTAACTTCGGTATTTGCTACATATGAGAAGCGTTTCGCGAATTCGACATACTTGTTTGAGTCGGGACGATATATTGTTGGGGGAGGAGGGGTGTTTTTAACACGTGTTAGTGATGTGAAAGAGCTTTATGGCATTAGATACGCGATTCTTGATGGTGGCATTAACTGTTATGGAGGAATTTGGCGAACAAGTGCTTTTAGACCTCCCCCAATAAGAGTTTTGTCCAGCAATCGCCCTCAATCAGTTGTGACTCTATGCGGTCCATTATGCACCCCTTTCGATATTCTGGCGCATAGTGTTGAATTACCAACTGTTGATATCGGTGATCTTGTGGCAATTTATCATGCTGGTGCTTATCAGTACACCGCAAGCCCCGGTCGCTTTCTTAGTTTCGGATTTCCAGTAGAAGTATGTATTGGTTAATCCCAGATCTAAAAAAACGAATTGAAATGTTCCAATAACATTTACACCATTCAAAATCGTAGGATATTCGACGACATCCCACTTTTCACAACATTGGAATCATCGTTTTAATCCGATGGCAGTATAGACAGATATGGTGAGTTTTCAAGGAAACTGTTTAGTAGGGGGGCGTGTAGTGAACCCCTGATTTGAGACACTGAGTTAAGGTGGTATCATGAAGGAGAGGATGCCACCAATGAGAAAGAAAAGAAGAAGATTCAGCAAGGAATTCAAACTGGGTTTGCTGCACGAGATTGAGATGGGCAAGCCTGTGGTGAGAGCAGGTCGGGAACATGAAATACACCCGAATCTCATTCACAAATGGCTGGCTTTATAAGAGAAGCATGGGTCAGATGCGTTTCGAGAAACGGTTCGAGTTACAAGGATGAGGCAGTGGTTGCCAAGCTGGAGCGCAAGATTGGGCAGTTGACAATGGAGATAGATTTGTTAAAAAAAGCTATGTCGCACATGGAGGAATTGCGAAAGAGAGTAAACGGGAGTGGATAAAGCAGATGATCATGGTGATTAGCGAATACAAATCGAAAAGGGATGCTCCCGGCATCAGAGAGATGTGCGCGACATTGGGGATTCCCAGGAGCACATATTATCGATACATGAAACATGACTGGGTTGATGAGGATTACGATGCAAATATTCGTAAAGAGATATATCGAATCGCGCTTGAGATGCCGTCATATGGATACAGGCGAATTGCAGCGGAGTTGAAACGCCGCGGTTACAGTGTCAACCACAAGCGGACAATGCGCCTGATGAGAGAGGAAAATCTGCTGTGTGTTCGGAAAAAACGTTTTATCCGTACAACTGATTCCGATCATGGTTTACCCGTGTATCCGAACCTTCTGAGAGATGCTGAGATAACCGGCATTAACAGAGCATGGGTTGCGGACATTACTTACATCAGATTAAAGAGAGAATTTGTTTACCTTGCGGTATTGATGGATGCTTATTCTCGCCGCTGCATCGGATGGTCGATTGGGCGACGTCTGACTACCGGTCTTACAGTCGAGGCTCTCAGGAAAGCCTTTTCATCACGGGATGTGAAGCCCGGGCTTATTCATCATTCTGATCGCGGCGTTCAATACGCATCCAGAGAGTACACCGGCTTGCTGAAAAAATGGGATATCCGAATCAGTATGAGTCGCACAGGTAATCCTTATGACAATGCCAAGGCTGAAAGATTTATTAAGACATTGAAGTACGAAGAGATTCATCTTACGGAATATGATGATCTGGAAGATGCCAGACGAAGTATCAGCAAGTTCATAAGTGAAGTCTATAATGAGAATAGACTACACTCAGCTCTGGGCTATCTCCCACCTGCTGAGTTCGAGGACCTTTTAATTACTAAAAATCCTACTGTACCACCTTAACTTTCTGTCTCACTTTAAGGGTGCAGTACAGCACAACGTTTATAATCCTAATAGCTTGTTAGCGGAATGTCTTTCAGTCTTATAAAAAAACGAATATCGGAGGTCAGATGAGAATAGATCCACTTCTACTATTAGCCTCTATTGCTGATATGCCAATGGTTACCTTTATGATGGTTGACAAAAGTTTAACGCCATGACTAGGACTCGTGATTCTAATTGCGTTGTTTGGTGTGGTCATCTTATCCACATTCGTTCTTAAGTACAAGGATGGAGTTATTAAACATGTACCAACTTAGGCACATCTTATTTTGAATTGGTTGGCTAAGAAAAGATAATTAAGACTAATTCATAATTTTAAAATTTTCTTTGAACCTTCATTAATCTATCCTTCACCGGGTGGATCTTTTCTTGTTCTAAATTCCCCCCGCATTCTGTCGGCGCGGTGAGAAGGATATTCTTCATCCGACGAACCGCATTCAAAGCCGATCCGACCCTAGGCTTGTGGATTAAAGCGATAGCGACCACAAGCCGTCCCACGACATCAAACACATTCATCCGTGTGAGGTCGTCGGGAGGGGCGGAGTCGGGGACAATTTTTGAATGAGAAAAAAGAGATATGC
>CBDURE010000001.1:0-64968 GCA_965369605.1 uncultured bacterium | reverse complement strand
GTAAAACCTTTATTGCATTACCTAAGCTCATATATTAAAACCGCCTGAAATACGGGTTTTTTACAATTGGAGAAGTTGTTGTCAATCATGATAGAAATGACTTTGAATAGAATGTTTAGCACGCTTTCAATCCAATTATGGATCTCATGTTGCTTCTCAATAGTTAACACTTTTTCAAGGTTAGCTTTATGAGTTTTCAGTTCTTGAGCTATTTCTTCAATAATCGATTCAACTTCTCCTGGATCACGAGTTGTCAAATTTTTATAATCCAGCACTAATTGAATTAATTTTTCAACCCGCTCCAATTCCCTGTTAATTAGAGATTTCATTTGATTTCACCTCCATTCAGCTTTTTTGATCCCAAGGCTTTCGCCCTGTAAATTGATAAGCAATTATTATTATTGCCTATGGGTACTTGAGAGAAAGGATTACAAATCATATGACCCATCTATACTCACATCTAAGATCATGTAAGTAATTAATCAGATAGGATATAATACTCTTTACATATGAATATGCAGTTCGTGCACACCCAAATGATGTAACCTTTCTTTTCAAGACCTTCATTAGTGCTGATGAAGGTGAAGAAAACCTGAGTTCTCTTCGATGCACGATATAAACGTGGCGCTTGAAAGGAAGTAAAAACACAAAACTCTAATTTCCAAAGAACTGTTAATTCCCTTTAATGATAATATATATTTCTGGAAAAAACAACCTTTAAATCAAACTTTTTTGATGTATATTCAATATTTGTTTAGCAAGTACAGCAAACGTATGTTTATACCTTTGCATGCAAACACAAAAAACCCGCCCTTCTCAGGGCGGGTCTTGTTGCGTTTCTGATTAAATAATCTCCACTACTCTCCCTGCGCCTCGTTCTTGACCGTTATCTGCTTCTCGCGAGTAATCGGGTCGCACTGGTCTGAATCGACCTCTAATTCAAGGTTGATCACCGTGTTCTCATCAACCGGATTCGCGAAGAATTCAATCAACTCACTGTCGTTGCTAAGGAAATAACCCGCAGCTGGCGGTGCGCATGTCCATCTGAAAGATAATCCCTGGATTGAGTACGGCTGGACTGTAACCGAATAGAATCCTGACTGCATTTCATACAGATAGTCCGCGCCCTTAATATTCGAGACAGCGTATGGGCAATCTGAGTATGCAACAAGCACGTCGAGAGTTTTTAGCACACCTTCTGTGCAAGTGTCGGATTTGACAATTACCTTTATCACGACATTGGTGTCGGACGTAACTTCCGTTGCCGTGAATTGTGAGCTGTAGGCATTCGGAGTAGAAAACACACCGCCCGATTCAGGAATGCACAGCCATGAATACGTGATTCCCGTATCGCCGCTTGCGTTGACCGTGTACTGCGCGAATCCTCCGTTGTTAATAACATCCGAGCCGGAAATTTCGCTTACAATCAGTTCACCGGTTTCACCGCACTGTCCAACGGAACCTTCAGCTACGTGTTCGCTAATGTTTAGCAGTTCAATTGTGCACGGCAGCATTTCATCAGATATCATCTCGACAAGAACAGTCGCTTCCGCTCGCAGGCCGCCGTATAAATCGTAAACCAAACAAGGCGAAACCAGTTCACCTGTGCCACCCATTTCGAATATCGAGTCACAGTTAAATGAAGGCCCCTCAATTCCCGCGAAAAGAACTCGCGCTTCAGGCCGTATATATCCCCGGAAAGAAACTTCACCATCAGCGGTTCCCAGAATCGTTCCCGGACTGAAATTATGATTCACCTCAGAGATCGGTGTCCACTCGTCATTTTCATATTTTGTACCGACTTCAACACACAAATCAGTGTCAATGCCGGAAATGAGCCAGTCTTCAACGCAGCCATCGAAATCGACGCCCGCGAAGAAATCAACTTCAACCGTTCCCCATACAGGTCCGATCTGGAAAAGAACAGGATCGGATGTGTGAACGAGTTTCTCGGCGTTGACATCGAAATCGCCGGTTCCATAAACTTTCATGTCATAATCAAAGTTCAAATCACCGACCGCTGTCGCTTTGAAGAATGTCAGGCCCTGGAAAATGTCATAGTTCATTTCGATGTTGACTGATGGATTGAAAACAACTTCGCCATCATGAATTTTGACTGTAACCTCATCATCCTGGTAGATGATGATGCCGTCAAGGCCAACAACATATCCCGACGGTGGAGTGGGTTCACATCCCGGTGTTCTGAAATATGTTTGATTCGTTCGTTCAGAGTAATCAATCTGTGCGGACATCTGGGCACTGCCAATTGCGTCATCAATGGACGCCTGTAACGTCGAGATAACCAATTGAGTTCCCGTGTCAACGACATCTGTAACTTCCCGCAAATAACCGCCATTAGCAGAACCTGAAAGGATGTCACCGATGTTGATATCAGGCGACGCGCCTGAATAGTCGAATGTGTAAGTATTGTCATCCACACCGGACAGGTTCATGGACAGGTTATCAACATCTTTCAAATTATCGGATGGCTCATAATAATCATCGCTACCCTCGGTTGGTGGTGGTGTGTCGCCCGGCAGATTGGGAGCAACACCGGAACCTCCACTACAATTAGCAACAACTGTCGCGATAATGACAAATAGAATAATCAAAAGCAAAGCAATTCTAATATTTGAGGACATTGTATGACCCTCCGTAATATTGCGTATAGTATTTAAAGACAAGAAATCTCTTTTCCTGTCTATTAATGTCATGAAATACGGGTGAAAAAGGGTTAATACGATTTAAAGCATCCAGTATTTTAACTGGTGTGAGGGGGTGAAATAGCGTGACAGCATAAGTCGAATCAGAAGCCAGCTGGCGATTCCGCGGCTTCCCGCAATCATGAAAGTAACCATAATCTGATATTTCACCGCGAGAGTCGGATCAATACCGCTGATTATCTGTCCGCTCATCAATCCGGGAAGGACAACAATTCCAACGACCATCATCATGTTGATAGAGGGAATAAGCCCCGCGCGGACAGCATCACGGCGCACATGTTTCGATGCCTCATGCGCGGAGTATCCAAGCGCTAGAAGAGTTTCAATCTCAATCCGCCTGTGATTCAATTCAGCCTGAAGGCGTTCACCGGAAAGCGCGACGCTGTTCATGCCGTTTCCGAGAATCATTCCGAACAGCGGAAGAAGATACTGCGGATTCCACCACGGCTCAGCATTGACTGTCAGCACTATTGCGAAAATCGTTGTGATTGTCGCGCCAACACCAAGTGAAAGCCCGATTAGCCATTGAGATCCGTGGACTTTTTTGTTCCTAAGGCGTCCCTGCGCGGTGTGTGATGCGATTATCAGCATCACTATCATAATAAGAAGAATTATCCAGAAATTATTCAGTTTGAATATATATTTCAGGAAGTAACCCATCAGGGTCAGCTGCAAAACAGTTCTGACAACGCCGATTGCGAGATCGCGTTCGAATTTCAAACTCTCCCAAACGCTGATGATTCCGATAATGAGAATCAGGACAAACGCCCAGATGAGGTCAAAATATGTCAGTTGCTGTATGTTTTCCATTTGTTATTTTTAATCCTCACCCGCATCCTCGATGAAACTTCGCGCCTGTGGCGATTGAGGATTGCGAAAGAAATCCCGTGATTCCGCTATTTCCACGATACGGCCATCATCAATCATCACAACAGACCCGCCAATCCGTCTAGCGAGCCTGAATCGGTGAGTTACCATGACAACAGTATTATTGAATTTTTCATGCAAACCGCTGATTGTATCTATTATTCCCCGCGCGGCTGGAAGGTCGAGCGATGCCGCCGGTTCATCCAGAAGGAGAATTTTCGGTTTCAGTAAAAACGCCCGCGCGAGTGCAAGGCGGTGTTTCTCGCCGACTGACATGCTTGTTGAATCCAGTTGCAGCGACTTGCCGCCCAGTCCTACTGAATTCAGAACACGATGCAATTCATCGTCGGTTATTTCCTCATCGCGTTTAACAATTCTCAGATTGTCAGCGAGTGTACCCGGCGCGATAAATATTTCCTGAGGAACAAGAAGAATCTCACGTCGAAGTTTGAGAACGTCATGTTCTTTCAATGGTTTTTCATTATAGAAAATCTGGCCATTATCAGGGTCAGCCATTCTGTTTAAAAGCCGAAGGAGAGTGGACTTGCCGCATCCAGATGGGCCTATGACCGATACTGAATCGCCCTCGCGGATTTTGAAATTGATTTTTCTCAACGCAGGTTCGCTGCTGGCATCGGAACTGCTCGGATGAGTGTAATCGACATCTTTAAGTTCGAGTATTATTTTCCCGGATAGGTTGTGCATTCTTGACTCGTTTTGTTTCCCCTTCGACTCGCTTCGTTCGCTCAGGACGTGGGCTTCGCCCACGATGCCTTTCTCTTTTCAATGAACGCCTCCATGCCCTCCTGTCCCTCCTCGCTTATACGCTGCCTTCCAGTAACCTCAGCAGTGTAAACTCTTGCTTCCGTGAATGACATCAACGGGGTTTTCTCGATCAGGTTTTTTGTTGTCGCCAGAGCTTCAGGGCCACACTCCATTAGTTTGTCGCACAGAGTTTTCACTTCGTTGTCAAGTTCAACGTGCTCGACAATTCTGTGTACAAGCCCGATTGCAAGCGCCCGTTCAGAGTCAATGCTCTCAGCGGTCAGGCACAATTCGCGTGCGTTGGATTCGCCGATTTTTCGCACGATATATGGCATCGCGACCGCGGGTGAAACTCCAACCCGGACATCAGTCACGGCAAACACTGCGTTAATGGACGTCACAGCGAGATCGCATACGCAGACAAATCCAACTCCACATCCTATAACCGCTCCGTTGACCGATGCGATTGTTGGAATCGGCAGTGAATAAAGAGCGTACATCAGATCGCTCATTTCAAGCGATTCGCGAATATTTTCCTCGTATGTCTGCTCCTTGATTTCCTGTAGCCAGTTGATATCCGCACCCGCGCAGAAACTCCTGCCCTCTCCTGTCAAAACAAGCACTTTCATTTCATCTGTTAGTTCTTTTATCAGGCTGACCGCATCAAGCATGTCAGAGATCATGTCCGCGTTGAAGGCGTTGTGAACATTCGGCCTGTCCATGACCATGAAGCCGATACCATCGGCGCATTCCAATCGGATTGTTTCGAATTCCTGTATCTGACGCAAAGGTTATTCCCCCGAATATTGGAATTGAAAAGAATCAAAACATTAGGCCTCTGAAAAAGAAAGAAATTATATTAACTTTCGTAAGCTAAAAATGGATTCCGGGGCAAGCCCGGAATGACATTATCTTGTCATCCCAGAATTTGTCATTCCAGAATTTGTCATTCCGGCGAAAGCCGGAATCCATCCTTTTTCAGAAGCCTCAACATTATACAGACTACCTGCCTCGTCCGGCTAACGAAAAATAAACAATCATAAGGAAACCAAGGATAACTGAAAATCCTATTTTCAGATAATCGACAATCTGCTGATTGCCATCCACCTTTATCGGAGTAATGAAACCCTCAATCAACGCGGCGATAACCAGCATGATAACAACGCCGTACATTATCCGAATCGCGCTTCTGCTGTGATATTTCAACGCATCGACACGCCTGAGGCTTCCGGGCATTATCAACGCGCCTGCGAGAATAAATCCCGCCGCTGCGCTGAATACAATCGCTGTCAGTTCGATTACCCCATGCGGCAGAATTCCAGCCATGAAATAAATGCCATATTCCACAGGGCGGGCAAGATACAAATGCGCTACTCCTCCCAGCATAACGCCATTTGTGGTAAGCACGTAAGCTGTACCCAGCCCGAATGTAATCCCGCTTGCGAAAGCTAAAGCTGAAACGCGAATATTATTCACCATGATTAAACTTGAGACTTCCGGCATTGATTCTTTTGAGATATTCCCGGATGCCAACAGCGCGGGGCCCGATTCCAACTGGCCAGACATCTGTTCGATAACCTGGCTAATCATCGGAACAAATCGCCTCATCCATTCAGGGTCGGTGTTCATCCAGTGGTAGCCGAGAGTCGATGATAAAATAAAAACCAACGCTGAAAACAAAACCACTTTCGATTGGCTTCTTATCAGTGATGGAAAATCCGCTGAAATGAACCGGAGGAAACTTTCCCACGGCCGTGATTGATCGACATAAATCACGGAGTGTGTGTTTGCGGCAAGGCGGTTTAAATAAAGAGTAACATCCCCGAACGGTTCAGCCGCGCGCGCCTTTGCAAGATCAGCCGCTGCCTGCCTGTAAAGCATCCCCAGCCTTAGAAGTTCCTCCTCATTCAACGATTTCATGCCGTGCCTGCGAATCCGTCGCAGCAGGTTTTCGGTCTCCTCCCAGCTGTGCCGTCTCGACGCTATGAATTCACGTTTTCCCACATCAACCATTCTAACAGATATTTTTACACTCGTTTCTTAAAAACCATATTTTAAAATGTAGCGTTCTACAATTCTTTTCCCCTGAGCGCTGGTCTCTGACCGGCACCTGGACAAGGTTAATAGAAATCAATTGAGCTTATCTAACATACAAGATACCAAAAGATTTGCGTTGGGTTAATCAACCATGTTTGTAAGATTCCCGTTTTTACATTTTAGTTAGCCCGTTCAGGTGCCGGTCAGAGACCAGCGCTCCCGGGAAAAGATATTTTTATGAAACGCAATATCTTAAAACATGGTTTTTCAGGGGCGACTTTCTAGTATAATAAGCCTTGATATGCCATTTGATGAAGACCTCATTGAAGTTGTTACTCCTGAACGAGTTGAACTCAATTTCCCCATAGCGGGTTTGGGTTCGCGATTTGCCGCGGCATTTATCGACCTGATAATTATCGTTCTTCTTAATGTTCTGATTTCGTTCATTTGGTCTATGATTTTCGCCATCGTACAATCCGAGGATTATTACCTATGGTCAGTCGCAATCGGTGCTGAGGTTATACTTAGATTCCTTGCGTCATTCGGCTACTATATTTATCTGGAATATAAATGGAACGGGCAGACTCCCGGAAAACGCATTATGCACATACGGGTAATGCGCTATGGCGGACTGCCGGTTGACCTTGCCTCATCAGCGATTAGGAATCTCATGCGCGTTGTAGATATCCTCCTGTTTTCTTTCGCTATCGGATTCCTAATTCTCTTTCTTTCCAAACTCAGCCAACGGCCGGGTGATTTCGCCGCCGGCACAATTGTCGTGCGCGACAGAAGTATCACGCTGGCTGACCTTGACCATTATCTGAAATCCACATCCGGCAAACAGGCAAATAACAACGCTAAACTGGATGCCAGATTCCAAAAGCTCAAAGATGAGGATGCCAGAGTAATCGAAATGTTCATGAGCCGAAGGCATCAGTTGCAACTATCCCAAAGGCGGGAGATGGCGGAGCAAATCGCAAATGGAATCAGGGAAAAGATAGGGCTTAAAAAGGATGAATACGGCAGCGATGAAATTCTCATTCGCACTGCCAACAACACGCTTAAATCCAGACGGGACAAATGGTAAATGGCTGAATTTCAAGTAACAGTTTCATCAGGTTCATATCCGGTTATTATCGAATCGGGATGCGTATCGCAAATTCCCGCAAGGTTGAAACAGCTTGGCGGATATTCAAAAGTTCTGTTTGTAACTGACGCCGAGGTCCAGCGATATTACTACGATGAAGTTGATTATCGTTTTCGAAATATTCCTCTGGATGCTGAAACGTACCCAATCCCGCCCGGGGAAAAATCAAAAAATATACAAAACTACTCTCTATTAATAGAGTACCTTGCTGAGCGGAATTTCACTCGCAATGATATCATCATCGCATTGGGCGGCGGGGTTGTTAATGACCTCGCGGGACTGGTCGCGGCGACATACATGCGAGGCATAAGATGGGCCTGTGTTCCAACAACTTTACTAGCGCAGGCGGATGCCTGTATCGGCGGGAAAACGTCTGTTCATTTCACCGGCGCAAAAAACCTGATAGGCGCTTTTCATCAGCCATCACTGGTTTTTATAGATCCTGAATTTCTAAAAACACTATCAGAGAGAAATTACCTTGGCGGACTTTCTGAAATCATGAAGATGGCAATTCTTCCCGGAAACGAGAATTTCTCAATATGGGATAATGAAGTCCGCAAAAAAATGCTTGCGAAGGATGAAAATACAATTGCCGTAGTAATAGAGGAATCATGCAGATTTAAAGCGAATGTTATCGAGCGGGATGAATTTGACCGCGCGGGGAGAATCGTACTGAATCTCGGACACACTCTCGGACACGCGCTGGAAGCCGCGCTGGGATTTGAACATATAACCCACGGCGAAGCTGTCTGCATTGGAACGCTGTTTATTTCATGGGTATCAAATAACAATCACGACATGCCTGATGAGGATTTTGAAAAAATCCGTAATCTGTTCATGCCTATTGCAAATGCAATTCCAGCCGATAATGTTAATCGCGCTATTGACCTTGAATGGAACATATTGCATGATTTCATCTGTCACGACAAGAAACGCTCCAATGATATCCGTTGGGTTTATCCTGTTTGCATTGGTAAGATAAAACTCGAGGAATTGGAATCAGATGATTTGCACGGCGCGTGGATTGAATTCATAAAAATATTTGCTGGGTGGTACGAAATTGGCAGAGATAAATAATCCTGAATTGGCAAATAACATTGTCAGAGCATTTCAGGCAAGCCATGATTTCATCGCCCTGATAGATTGCAATGCGCAGATTGTCTGGGCAAACGATACTCTTGCCGCTAAAATTGGAACAAGTCCCGACAATCTGACAGGACAACGTTTTACCAAACTATTCGATTCAAACCTTGCTGACCTCACTCAGGATATTCTGATTACAATCATAAACGATGGCTTCTTTCATGGTGAACTTCTCATGCAAGGTGAAGATGCGTCGTTTCCGGCATCAGTATCAGCCAGCATCATCCCCGGCGAGGATTCCAACGATGATTTCATGATTTTGTTTTGCGCATCCGACAGAACATACCTGAAACAACACGAGGAGGAAGTTCGCAAAAGAAGGGAGTTTTTCGGCACGATAATCAACCACGCCCCTATTGGTATTTTCTGTCTCGATGTCGATGGCAACCTCACTGTTATCAACAACGTAATGCTCAAGATAGGATTTCAAACGAAAATTCAGCTGCAGGAAGGCGAAAACATCGATAAATACGAGCCTGTTTTCAATCAAAAAATAATTGAGGTTATTGAATTAGGGCTTTCGGGCCGCAAATCCGATTTGGAAAATATTCCGCTTCTTGCTGATGACAATTCCAAACCAATCGTGAACGTAATAGAAACGCCATTATTCTCGCCTGAGGGCTTAATCGAGGGAGTCGCAATTCTGATTGAGGACCGCACTGAGAAACTCCTAATCGAGGAAAAACTTCAGGAAACAAGCAGACTCGCATCCATCGGTGAAATTGCGGCTGGTGTCGCGCATACGATAAATAACCCGATGACCACTATCACCGGCAGGATGGAGATGATGAAAATGAAGGCTGAAAAAAACCACAGGAGTACGGATTCTATCGATATCATTCTTCATAATCTTGAGAGAATAAGCAAAGTTGCCCAAGGGCTTCTGGACTATTCCAGAAAAGATGTTGATGTCGAAGGTGAAATCAGCATAAACATCCTCGTGAACCAGACAGTTGCCTTCTTCAAACCCCACTACAATCTGTTAAAGATAGATCTTGACCTGGATACTTTTATTCCCATTATCAGTTGTGATTCAGGAAAAATAGAACAGGTGCTGCACGATATGTTTCTAAACGCCGCGCAGGCTGTGGGGGAAAAGGGCACTATCACTTTCAGCACTGAATATGACTTTGCCACGCAAGAAATAATAGTTCGAATCTCCGACACAGGTTCAGGCATTGCAGAGGAGAACCTCGAAAAAATATTCGATTTGTTTTTCACAACAAAAGACCCCGGACAGGGAACCGGACTTGGTTTGCCTGCCAGCAGGACGATTATCAAGCAACACGGCGGAACACTCGTGATTGAGAAGACATCAACAAAAGGTACTACATTCGCAATCCGGCTTCCCCTATCACGTAAACAACACCACGCTTAAGAGCATTTCAGGAAAGGCATTAAACTAATTCAAAACGACGTTACGTTGATTTAATGCTAAGTTGCATTCAGAATGCATCAAACCCAATGGCCATTAATAGCATTAAATCTTATCTCTACCAGGTGAATGTTGTGGTGCTGGGTTGAGGGTGAAACGCATGATTTCATCGGCAATTCACACAACCGGACTCTCAATCGGAACATCACTTAACCTGGAATAACGCACTTTCCCCGATGAAATCGTCAGCATCACATCATCGCCGGTTATCTGTTGAACAATCGCATCGTGGACATCATCCGCATCCCAATTGAAACCACCGGGCATTTTAAGCGCGATTAAATCAGCTGATTTGCCGGGTTCAATCGTGCCGATATCATCCTCGAAACCAAGAGCTTTTGCGGGATTCGTGGTTATCATCTCAAGAGCTTTCACAGGTTCAATTGAAATTTTATCGCCAGCAGGAATTCGCAGCGCAAGCCTTAATTCATGGAAAAGGTCGTAACCATCACCGGATGCTGGTGAATCAGTTCCCACACACAGGTTCACAGAGGCGTTCAGAGGTTTACGAATATCAAGATGCCCCGCGTGAAGATTGTGATTACTCGACGGGCATGTAACCAGGCTGCCTGAGCGTCTCGCCAGAAGTTTGAATTCATCATCGGTCAGATGAACTCCATGCGCGCAGATAAAACGATTGTTGATTATTCCGTTTGAATCGACGTAATTAAGCGGCGTCAGTTCAGTGGTTGGGATACGGCGCTCAAACGGAGAGAACAGCTTTCTTAATTCGCCATCTCTTGAGCGCATAAATTCAATCTCACCCCTGCTTTCTGCAACGTGCATGCTTACAGGCAGCTTGTTCTGGTTCGCATAACTAGATGCAAATCTCAGAACAGATGGAGTTACCGTATATGGCGTATGCGGAGATATTCCCACGCGCGTGATTTCGTTTGCGAGTTTACTCGCTTTTTTCATCTCCCGTTTATATTTCCAGATTGCGAACAATTGAATCACATCGGCAATGCCGAAAACCTCTAAGAAGAAAACTCCTCTGAAATCATTTGCCAATGCGCATTTAAGAGGAATCAGGCCGGGATCTGAATCGCCAATTGTTGTAATGCCGTTGCGCATAAGCGCTTTTAATCCGTTGGTTGCCGCAGTAACAAAATCCGAATCAGCCAGTGGCCTTCGATACGCCATAAGGCCTTCAAACCATTCGGCAAAAGATTTTTTCGTGTTTACTTTTCCCGCATCGCTCAGTGAAATGTGTGTATGCGCGTTGACCAGAGCAGGCATGAGGACGAAATCGCCGACATCGATTATTCGCGCCTTTTCAAATTCCCGAATGATTTCAGATTTGGCTCCGACAGAAATTATTTTCCCATCCCTGAAAGCGACAGCGCCATCCGGTATGGGAGCGGAACACATCGTAACGGCAATCCGTGCGGATATAATGCATGTTGAATCCATGACGTTATTGTCTCAAAGACTGAATATAAAAAAAAGCGAAGAGGTAGAGTTAACCGACAGGAATTTCTTCTTTCTTTTCAGGTGTCTCTTCGGAGTCAGCATCCTGTGTGGAGGAAACATTATCCGCTGATGTGTTCTCCTGAATTGATTCCACATCATCCTTTGTCAAGGATTCAATCGCGTCCGGAGCATTTTCCCATGTTAAAACGGGAGAGTCCGTTGCTACCTCCTCCTTGCGTTGAATTCGCTCCTGTGGGTCTAATACTCCCGGAGTGCCATCGGGATTAGCCGGTTTCTGGCTGGCAAATTCCTCAAAGCTATGAAATTGCTCATAGGGATACTTTTGTTTGAATGGCTTCAGGAATTTAATCTGCAGTATTCCCAGAATAAGGAATATCGTCCCGGCACCACCCAGAATTATCACCGCTATTCCACCTGCGAAATATGCGTACTCCGCGTAACGAATCATTTCAGGATTTAACGCACCCTGAGGGTCCATGATAAATCACCTGTTTCATCTGAAATATATTTCCTGTATATAATTTCACTTTAAATTGCGATTTGTTGTTAATCCGGTTTATTAAGGTTGAAAGTCTTCATTAAAATACATTCCGGTATCGGGAGCATGGCTGGGACATTAAAAAGCGCCATGTGTAGGGACGCCGCTTGGGAAATGCCTTAGAACCTTGATGTAAACAGGATACATTGTCATTCTGAGCGCAGCGAAGAATCTATATGCTACTTTGTTGATGATTATATCTAATGAGAAATATTTATGTTATCGCGCATAGATTCTTCGCTGCGCGCAGAACGGTAAAAATTTTGTGGTAAAATCAGACAATACAAAATAACTGTGAACAACGCTGATTCGAAATATGAACATCGCGGCAACTCCTGCACCAAGTGTGGCCATAACAACCTCCACGAGGCGCGGTACTGCGCTGAATGCGGTTTTTTCCTGGGAGACATTTCTCCTCCACAAAAAGAAATGCAAACACGCGATATCGAATCTCCACCTGACCGCCCAACTGACGCGTATGAAATATTTGAGGAAACAAAGGAAATCTATAGATGCATCAGGTGCGGGCAGGATATCGAGGGACTTGAAATCTGCCAGGTCTGCGGATTAAAAACACCGGAGAATCCGGACATACCGGATGAATTCCTCACCGATTTCATGGCACGATTCCCCCTGCTAATTACAAATCCAGCGAAATTCGTTGACACTCAGCCATACCGTTTGGGATGGACATCGTTCATCCAGCCCGTTTTATGGACAACGCTTTCGTTCATCGCGTTTTGTGTCGTGGTGTTTTTGTCGAGAGGAAGCAAACCGATTGTAGTTTGGGAATCTGAAATACCGCTTGGAACATTCCTCATGATAAGCATGGCTGCAATTGTGATGGTTTTCCCGTGGCTGCTGCTTTTATACACAGTGATACTTCAGCTCGGCGCGATTATCGTACGCGGCCGCGGCATACTCGAAAGAACCAGCCGGGCGATATGTTCCATGCTGTATGGTGAATTCCTTCTTCTTGGAACTCTTCTCGCTCTGTTTAATATTTCAAATCAACTTCTAAACAGGCATTCAGATTATCTTCTGGACAGCCCATGGAAAGGCTATTACACAGCTATTCCGTTGATAATAAAGATTTCAATTATCCTTGCGCAATTATTTTTCCTCACAATCCAGATTCGCATTCTCGCGCGTGTCAATTATATTGATATGTTCCGATCTGTCATGGCGCATGTCATCATCGCATTCCCATTTGCGATTTATTATGCTCTCAATCATTTTGGATATATTTAACGTGTTTATGAATATCATAAGGATTACGTAGGGGCGCTGCTTGCTGCGCCCTGAAGTTACCATGTCTAATGCGGCACACCGGGGCGCAGCAAGCGGCGCCCCTACAATCAATCATCAACCTCGATTATATTATAAAGCGTGTCCCGCCTTACGGGACAGCATCCCGCGCGTTTAATTAAACTGCGAAGAAAATCCTCAGCGAGTTTTTTCGGCGTTTTCGCGCCAGCCATATGCGTTATTCTTTCCTGCTCGACCGTGCCATCAACATCATCCACTCCAAACCACAAAGAAACCTGGCTTAGTTTCTCCCCAATCATAATCCAGAACGCCTTTATATGGGGGAAGTTATCGAGCATTAACCGGCTTATCGCAAGTTCGCGCAAATCCTCATATCCGGATGTGTTGCTTAAATGGTCGAGTTTTGTATTTTCAGGATGAAACGCAAGAGGAATGAAAGCGAGGAATCCGCCTGTTTTATCCTGCTGTTCACGCAGCCTGATAAAATGATCAACCTTCTCTTCAGGCGTTTCGATGTGGCCGTACAGCATTGTCGCGTTTGTGGGGATACCCATCTGATGCGCGATTCCGTGAATCTCAAGCCATCTTTCAGATGGAATCTTTTTAGGAAATAATTTATTTCGGATTCTCTCGCTGAAAACCTCCGCGCCGCCGCCGGGGAGTGAATCAAGGCCGGCTGATTTCAAATCCCGCAGCGTTTCCTCTGCGCTCATGCCTGCGATTTTCGCAATGTGATCAATCTCAACAGCAGTGTACGCCTGCATTACAGTATCGGGATAGCGCGCTTTAAGTTCACGAATGATTTCACGGTAGTATTCATATGGCAAATCAGGATGGCATCCGCCCACGATGTGGAATTCATCATAGCCGGGTGATGCCGCTTTAATAACTTCCTCCAGTTTCATTTCATACCCGCCCTTTTCCCCTTTCACTCTTGAAAAGGCGCAAAAGCCGCAGCCGTTGACGCAGATATTCGTATGGTTGATATGGCTGTTGACTATGTAATACGCCACGTCGCCATGTTTTTTTTGGCGAACGATATTCGCAAGCCGCCCGATTTCCACAATGTCACGGCACTCATAAAGAGAGATGCCATCATCGCGGGTTAAACGTTCGCCGTCTTGAACCTTGCGTTCGATTGTTTTTAAATCTGAATTGATTGTCATAATGGAGTGATTATACCAGCATTTTTCCGACGAGGGGATGTCAGGTTACAGGGGATGAACACTGGGTTGCATAATTGCTATTATAATAAAAACTCATTTGTAACCGAGCCCCGAACGTGAGTGAGGGGTATGAATGGGGATTATTTAGGATTTAAGGTTACCCCTCACTAACGTTCGGGGCTCGGTTCTTTTCTTTGTTCTAATGTAGCCTGTTTCTCATTAATCGTATCAATTTTTCCTGAATGGTTTGGAGAGTATGTCAAACAGGGTCGCAATCAGCCAGAGAATGATGAAAAATGGCGCGCTTATCGCAACCCAGATTGTTAAACACACAACTGCCCAAAGCAGCATGAACAGCACGTTTACGCCAATCGCGGTGAAATCAAAAATGCGATAACCGTACGGAATTCGCTCATCGCCGATTAGCGGTGGGATCTCAAACTCCAGGATTTCGTTTACATCTTCTATCGTTTCCCTTGCCATTGTTTACAGGCTACTCCGAAACCGGATGCTGCACTATTTCAAGTTCAATATTATCGGGGCCCACGAAAAACGCTCGTTTCGCGCCATCCGGAGTCTCGATAATTTCAGTTTTGAATATCACATTACGGCTTACCAAGTCTTGATACGTTACATCAATATCATCAACCTTGAAAACCATGTGAGCGTACCCAAGCGGATAATCAGGCGCATCGCCCAATTCCCTCGCACGGGCGATTCGGCGTTCATCATGCATCAATTTGATTGTGAAATTATCCCCCTTCACCTCAACCAGTTTTGTCTTGATGTCCGGGATGTCCCAGACTTTGTCCTTTTTCAGTCCAAGCTTGTGAATGAAAAAGTCAAGCGCGCTGTCGATGTCACTGACCGCGAAAGTTACATTATCGAAAGCTACTTTCATTTAACTGCCTCCGTGGAAACCACTATCCAATATGACTGCCAGATAGAACAACATGCTCACGAATCCGTTCAGCGTGAAAAACGCGACACCGATAAGCTCCAAACTTTTCGGAGTCACTACCATGTGTTCCACTAATAGTATCATCGCAATTACGGCAATGAATCCCATATAAATTATCCCACATCCGGCAAGATGTCCAAATAGCAGGAATAATCCTATTGTAAGAATATGAAAAACCAAAGAAATCGCCAAAGCGCCTGTTATTCCAAATCGCTTTGGAATTGAGTGAAGCCCGATTCGCAAATCAAATTCAATGTCCTGGCATGCGTAGATAATATCGAATCCCGCAACCCAGAATATAACCGCGGCAGCGAGTATCAGAGGTAAAATATCAAACTCGCCCCGGATTGCAATCCACGCGCCAACCGGCGCTATTGCCAGGCTCAAACCCAGAACCAGATGCGACCACGATGTAAACCGTTTGAAATATGAGTATCCAAGCACAACTGCAAGAGCCACAGGCGAAAGCACGAACGCAAGAATATTTAAAAACCATGTTGTGATTACAAAAATCACACAACAGAAAATCACGAAACCGAGCATGGTTTTCGGAGCGACAACGCCGGATGGAATCGACCTCGATTTCGTACGCGGGTTAATTGTGTCGATATCGCGATCAAGCCAGCGATTAAACGCCATCGCGGCTGAACGAGCAGTGAACATGCAGACAAGAATAAGAGCGAGCGTTGTAAAATCATAATTGCCATCAAACGCAATATGCGCGCTCGACAGCGCGAACGGCAGCGCGAAAATTGTGTGCGCGAGTTTGATATCTGAAAATATCTTTCCAAGTTTTTGAAACATGTCTTATTTCATATAACCAACATCAAGATCATGCTTTATTTCCAAATAATCAAGCACACGAGCAACCACTGTATCAATCAGATTTTCGATCGTCGAAGCGCCCGAATAAAACGATGGCATCGCCGGCAGAATCAACGCTCCGGCATCGTTTAGTTTCAGCAGATTTTCCAGATGGATTCTATTCAACGGTGTTTCACGTGGAACTATCACAAGTTTTCGCTTTTCTTTTAAGTGAACGTCCGCGACTCGGGCGACAAGATTATCGCTTGTTCCGTTCGCAATCCGTCCCACTGTGCCCATGCTTGCTGGAATTATCACCATTCCCAGAGTCTGATTCGATCCGGATGCTATTTCCGTTGA
This sequence comes from uncultured bacterium, assembly GCA_965369605.1. Lineage (GTDB taxonomy): Bacteria > JAJVIF01 > JAJVIF01 > JAGGVT01 > JAGGVT01 > JAGGVT01. The sequence continues at coordinate 48,319 of CBDURE010000001.1, read as the reverse complement.
AAATGTGTTGGGGTCGTGATGAATAAAGTCTTTACTGTTGAGAAGATAATCAGATTTCTCAGATGATAGTTCGGTTTGAATAATCTCCTCAGCAGTTTTTGTGATTATAAGATGCACGGATGCGTTAGCCTTAAGAAGCATCTCACACGTACGGCAGGCATACATTGCTCCTGATGCTCCAGTAATGGCAACTACAAGTGGATGTTCATTCTGTTTATCAGTTTTCATATCTATACTCGTTGTTTATGCGCGACATGTAACGCCGCGATTCTGAATAGAAAATACCCATGATTGATTTTAACAAACCCGGCATCATTCAGTTTGGCGTTGAACTCCGATGCTGAAAGAAACTCATCGCGTGATGCCGGCAAATAATCATACGCGCCGCGCTGACCGCTTGCAATCCTGCCGACAACGGGAATTACACCTTTTATATACCAGTCAGAAAGCAAACGTGAAAACCTCCTGTCAGCCTTGAAAAATTCAAGCGACAGAAATATCCCCCCTGGTTTTAATACTCTAAACGCCTCTTTTAATCCCTGCTCAAGACTGCCAAGGTTTCGCAATCCAAATGCGATTGTTACCAAATCGAACGATTCATCCTCGAATTTTAAATCAAGCGCGTTGCCATCGATAAAGCGGATTCTATCACTCAGTCGTTTTTTAACAGATTTCCTTTCAGCGATTTCAAGCATCCCGACTGCGAAATCAATCCCGATTGCGTTTCCTGCAAAATCCTTTCGCCTGAAAAACTCGAACAGGACATCCCCGGTACCCGTGCATAAATCGAGAACGCGGACATCATCGCCATAGTTCTGATAGCCGGAACGATTAACCAGCGCGCGACGCCATCCCCTGTCAAGATTCAAACTAAGCAGGTGATTGAGGAAATCGTATTTATCCGCGGAGCGGGAAAACATCGCGCTGATTGTCTCCTCATCGCGTTCAAGTGCTTTATTCAGGAATTCGTCGTTGGACATTTTTTGTAATTCACTTTCCCCCCTTAATTCCCCCACAAGTGGGGGGAAACAAAATGTGTCATTCCCCCCTATTCGGTTATAACAAATTCTCCCTCCCTGCTTGCGGGGAGGGCTGGGGTGGGGGAAAAAGCAAGGCGCTAATAATCATTCAACCCCAGCTTGCCCCAAATCTCATCCACGCGCTTTTTCACATCATCGCTCATGGTAATCGCATCAGGCCATTCGCGATTATGCCCCTCGTCCGGAGTTTTTTTCGTCGCGTCAATCATCATTTTGCTCCCGTAATTCGCCTGCGGTGATGCGTGATCGAGAGCATCCAAAGGCCCCTCGACAATCATCGTGTCTCGTTCGGGAGAAACGTTGTTTCCAAGTTTCCATAAAACCTCGGATGTGTTCTGCACATCGACATCCTCATCAACGATGACGATAAGCTTAGTGAACATCATCTGACCCATGCCCCAGATTGCACTTGCCACTTTCCGCGCATGAGCGGGATATGATTTTTTAATCGAGACAAAAGCGAGATTATGAAAAACGCCTTCTAATGGCAGATTCATGTCGACAATTTCAGGCAGAGCTAATTTTAAAAGAGGGAGGAAAATGCGTTCGGTCGCTTTGCCCATGAAACAATCCTCCATCGGAGGCTTGCCGACTACTGTCGCGGGATAGATCGGGTTTTCGCGATGCGTCATGTGCGTTACATGAAACACAGGATAATCATCCGCAAGCGAATAGTATCCGGTATGATCTCCGAATGGGCCTTCACGCCTGAGTTCGCTGGTATCAACATAACCCTCAAGAATATACTCGGCATTCGCGGGAACTTCCAAATCTACAGTTTTGCATTTAACCAGTTCAGCCGGACGTTTTCGCAAAAATCCGGCAAAGAGGAATTCATCGATTCCATCCGGCAGTGGAGCGGTCGCGGAGTATATTGTCGCGGGATCTGCGCCGATTGCGACTGCTACCTCCATGCGTTCAATCCCCATTTTTTTACTCTTTTCAAAATGCGATGCTCCCCCCTTGTGAATATGCCAGTGCATGCCGGTTGTGGTTTTATCATAAACCTGCATGCGATACATTCCCATATTGCGGATTTTCGTGTCAGGGTCTTTGGTTATAACAAGAGGCAGCGTGATAAATCGTCCGCCATCATCAGGCCAGCATTTAAGAATTGGGATTGCATCAAGGTCAGGCTCGGTTTCAATGAACTGGCACGGCGCTGATTTAACAACCTTTGGCGTAAACTGGGCGAACTGCGCGAGTTTCGGAAGCAGCTTAACTTTATCCAATAAACTTTCAGGGATTTCCTGATTGATCAAATCTTGTATTTCATTCGCAATTGAATCTATATTCCCAACTCCAAGCGCCCACGCCATACGGTCGAATGAGCCGAAAGCGTTCATCAGTACGGGAGTTTCAAATCCTCGAACGTTTTCAAAAAGCAGCGCTTTGTTGTTGTCCGACTTGCAGACACGGTCAGTGATTTCGGTTATCTCAAGGTCACGATCAACCTCCTCGGATATCCGAATAAGTTCACCTTTTGATTCAAGGAATCCCACAAAGTCCTGCAGTGATTCAAATTTCATCGACTGCTCCTGTCCTTTTGCTTTTTACATACATCTGAACAAGGATGGATTCCGGCTTTCGCCGGAATGACAAGCTACTATGCAATGACAAGCTGCTATGCAATGACAAGCTACTATGCAATGACAAGCTAATGTCATTCCGGGCTTGACCCGGAATCTATTCTTTTTTTACAATGCAATATCATATATCATAAACCGCGATTAGATAAAAGGTTTTCCGTTCAAAATGAGCTTATTCGATTTTGGAAATATCGCCAGCAGCTACGATTCATTCTATGAATCTGAAAAAGGCAGGATTTATGACCGCCTTGAAAAATCCGCCGTTGTCCGAATGATGCCACCTTCCAAAGAGCATCCCAAAATGCTTGAGGTCGGTTCAGGCACAGGGCATTGGAGTACGTTTTTCTCCGCTCATGGATTCCATGTAACAGGAATAGACATCTCACCGGAAATGGTCGATATCGCGAAATCGAAAAATATCGCAAACGCTGAATTTCACGTTGAGGATATTTTCAAATTGCCTTATGAGAAAAATTCGTTCGACATTGCGTGCGCGATGGCGTCCATTGAATTTACCCATGACCCGCAATTGGCGTTAAACACGATGGCGCAATTTGTGAAAGGCGATGGATACCTTTGGGTCGGATGCCTGAATAGAAACGGGCTTTTGAACGCTAGGCGCATTCGTGAAAAAAAAGAAACTTATATAAATGCGCATCTGCCAGATATCGATTCATTTCGTAAAATGCTGTCGCAGTTCGGCAAGCCAGAAATTCAAGTCTGCGCGTTTGTGCCGCTGTCCGCATCATGGCTGAATTGCGTAACTGAACCAATAGGCAAAATGCTAAACGCCAACTGGGGCGAATTTATTGTCGGGAGAGTGAAACTATGACAATACAAGCTGAGATTAGCCTTTATACACTGGGTGCGAAATCGCAGTCACCCGCAATTAATGATCTGATCAATGTTCTTATTAAACAGGGAATCAAAATTGAACCGGGAAAGATGAGCAGTATCATTTCAGGGGACAGCGATAAACTGTTTCCCGCATTACAGGAGGCATTTGAGAAAGTTAGCGAAAATTCTCAAATCGTAATGACATTGAAAATATCAAACGCATGCCCTGTGCCTGATTAGGTATATGATGAAAATACTAAAATATTCATATTGGCTGATTACATTCGCTTTTTGCATCTGCGCAATAAGCATCTCGTGCGCGGCGAATAAATCGTTCGACCAATCAACAGAGAAAATTGAAAATAAGTTATTGGCATTTCACTCAGAAGATTATCCTGCAAAAATAACCGAGGTCGCGTGGCGCAAACCGGATATCGAACTCACAGTCACAATCGAGATTGAACCTGATGCGCAATCGGGAAAAGTGTTTGAGGATGTCCTTGAGCAAACTCGCTGGGCTACGGTTAAAGCGTGTAATGCGATTAACTTCCCACACCATGCCGTTCCGCCAATCAACATTCTAGTCCGGGATGACGGGCAACTCGTTCATGTTGAAAGGGGTGGATTTGCTCATTTTGTTGCTATCGCTCTGAACCTCCCAACAGACATCCCCGCTTTTGTAAACTTCAGCGCTGAATGGTGCGACAAGGGCCACGAAACTGACGCTGCAATGGATGAAGTGGCATCATCCATCGGCGGCAAAGTCCATTTTGAAACGGTTGATACTGACAAGGAGGTCGGACTTACCAGCATGGCGAATATCGTGGAGGTGCCGTCGCAAATGGTGTTTGATAAAAACGGCGGTTTTATCGGCCTGTATGATGGCCCAATGGAGAAAGAAAAAATAATCGAAATTCTGCAGCCGTTGATGGATGTCTAAAGGAAAAAACCCGGCGAGGGGACGCCGGGTTACACGCCCCACGCTAAAGCATGGTGTTATTTTATTATTCCCGTAATCATAGCCACAATTTAACAACCTTGAAACCGCTGCCGCCATCAGCAAGATATGCCATGTTGTCCACTATTGCGACATCATCGACATAACCATCGGTTTGCATTGAACTGAAGACAAATGGGTCAGTTGGGTCGGATATATCCACAATGATAAAACCATCCCTGCCATTTGCGATATAGGCGAAATTCCCTGAGACATCAACATCAATCGCCGTGCCAGCAGTATCCGCCTCACCAATGATTTCCGGTGCGTTTGGCACGCTGACATCAACAACAAGCAATCCTCTCCAGTTCACGGCAACATAAACGAAATTGCCGGATATGAAAACTCCATTCGCGGAATTCCCAGTACTAACAAAGCCTTCAACAAAAGGATCGTTTGGATTACTTATATTGACAACGTGCATTTTACCATTGACATCGGCAACATACGCGTATGAGCCGGACACAACAACATCATTTATGTATCCGACAGTATCAAGCGCGGCAACAACCTGCGGATCTGATGGCACACTGATATTCACAACCTGAAGCCCACCGTTGTAATCGGCGATATAAGCATAATCGCCCTGAACATCAATACCCCACGCGTAACCATCGGTGTCCACTGTACCTTCAATGAAAGGAGCAAGCGGATTTGAAATATCCGCAACAGATAATCCATAATAATAATTGGCGATATATGCATAATTGCCTCTAACAGTGACATCGTAAGCCCAGGTGGATGTATCAATGCTGGAAACAATTTCAGGATTGAAATCATCAGTGATATCTATTATTTTCAAATCACCGACTTTTGCGGCGAGGTATGCGTAGTTGCCATCTGCAGTAACGCCATAACCACCGCCGTTTGTTGGCATCGCACCAACAACGTCAGGATTGGTTGGGTTACCTATGTACAAAACCTTTATGCCATTATCATCATTTGCGATAAAGGCATAGTCACCATTGATCGCCAGGTCAAGTGCATTCCCATCAGTTACTTCATTAGTAACTTCTGTCGGATTTGTTGGAACGCTGATATCAACCACAGTCATTCCGCGATATGTGTTTGCAAGAAAGGCATAATCACCGTTAACCTTGACACCGTAAACAAGACCATCGATAGAAACCTCACCTATTATCACGGGCGATGACTTTGTACTGACATCAACAATTTTCAATCCACCGCTGGTAAATCCCACATAGACAAGGTTTCCGGAAATCGCGACACCGGCTGCAAGACCGTCAGGACTGTCAATCTCACCCTCAATGAACGGGGCATTCGGATTGCTCACGTTAACCACTTTCAAACCGCCGTCACGGTCAGCGACATAAGCATAATTGCCCGAAACAACAACACCTTTTGCTTCATCATCCGTTGGTGCGACTCCTGTAATTACCGGTTCGGCTGGATTGCTGCAATCCACAACCGCCAGTCCTCCGATCCCATCAGCGACATAGGCATAATTACCCTGGACAGCGACCGCCAGCGCATTTCCAGATGTATTCGCTCTGCCTGTTTCAACCGGATGCTCCGGTACGCTGATATCAACCACATATAAACCATCCCACAGATCAGCAACGCAGGCATAATTACCCGCAACAGCCACACCGATTGCATAATCATCCGTTTCGAGAACACCGACAATGTATGGATTCACCGGATTGCTAATGTCAATCACCTTCAAGCCGCCGTCCCAATCCACCGCATAAGCGTAATCGCCCTGAACAGCGACATCGAAGCATGTGGACAGCATGTATATTCCACCAATTATTGTTGGATTTAGTGGAACATTCCCGGGCGAGACAGTAATAATCACTTCATCATATAGCACAAGCGAGCCGGAATTCGCGGATTTTGCAATCATGTAACCGGTATATTCACCTGCTGATGCGCCTGTGTAGTTTATTATATCCATTTCCCAGTATTCATCAGATGCATTATAAGTAAATCCTGCCATTGTAACCGAAGTAATTACCGGACAGAACAAATTCACATTGTTTACATCATCCTGCCAGTCAAGAACATCGACTGTCAGATGCGCTGTCGCGCCTGTTTCATCTTTCAATCGTGTTTGAGTGAAATTTGAAATGCTGTATGGCTCCTCGCAGTTGGCGGGATATGATGCGTCCACCGCAAATGTTACATTAGGATTTCCTCCCGGAAGGTATATCAACAGGTTTTCCGTATGATGACCCAGTCCTGCAAATCTGCGCATATCCTCATTTTTGGCGAAAGCCTTGAACGGGTTAATCGGCAAACCGCCCGCGCGTTCATATAAACCTGTCCAGTCATCCGCGTTTATCAGTTTATGCCCGACCGCATCAGTGTAGATAATCAGCCGGACATCGTAGCCGTTGATTGCATACGGATTTGTAATTGTGAAATCGACATCGACAATTCCGCTGACCGGGTTATAACCGTTCACAACAATTCCCGGTGACAGCCATGACGTGATATTGTAATGAACTGTGGTTGTACGATCTGGTTCGATAGTGGCAGATAATGATTCGATATCGAATGACGCAGTATATATGCCCAAAAGCGTTCGATCTGAATCAGAAACATCCGAAACAGGCAGTTGGCACAAATCCTCAATATATGGGGCAGATGGCGCTACCGGTGATGTAGCGGATGATGAACATCCAAATGACATTGCATATACAAAACATAAAGCAAGAAGAAACAGGTAATTTCGATACATGATGATTACCTCCAGGTAGTAGTTTGGCTATTATATGCCAAAACCCGGAGGATTCAAAGGGAAATACAAAAAACCGGCGATTTCTCACCGGGTTGGTTTAACTATATATCACATCTATTAACTTGCTAACTTGCTAACTTGCTAACTTGCTAACCTGCTAACTTGCTAACCTGCTAACTATTAAACAACACCCTGGTCGAGCATGGCATCCGCGACTTTTACAAAGCCGGCGATATTCGCGCCGTTGACATAGTTACCGGGTGTGCCGTATTCCTCAGCAGTATCATGACACTGTTTGAAGATTGCTTTCATGATATTGTGAAGTTTCTCATCGACTTCTTCACGAGTCCAGCTATAACGGAGTGAATTCTGGCTCATTTCGAGGCCTGATGTCGCTACGCCACCAGCGTTTGCGGCTTTACCAGGACCATAGAGAATTTTGTTCTCGATGAAGATGGTAACTCCCTCTGGAACTGTCGGCATATTCGCGCCCTCTGAAACAAGTTTGCATCCGTTGCTAACAAGCGCCTGAGCGTCTTCCACGCTGATTTCGTTCTGTGTTGCGCTTGGGAACGCGGCGTCCGCTTTGACTTTCCAGACTCCGGTTCCTTCGGTGAATTTCGCGTTCGGATATTTCTTGACATATTCCTTGATTCGTCCGCGCTTGACATTCTTGAGTTCCATGACAAATGCAAGTTTCTCACGGTCGATGCCGTCCTCGTCAACGATGAATCCGCCTGAATCGGAAAGCGTGATTGGTTTCGCGCCAAAGTCGAGGCATTTCTCGACACAATACTGTGCGACATTACCAGAACCTGAAACGAGGCAGGTTTTGCCTTTAAGAGAATCTCCATTAGCCTTAAGCATTTCCTCGGCGAAGTAAGTCGCGCCGTAGCCGGTTGCCTCCGGTCGAATGAGGCTTCCGCCCCAGTTGCGTCCCTTTCCGGTAAAAACGCCGGTGAATTCGTTTCGCAGTTTTTTATACATACCAAACATGAATCCGATTTCTCGTGCGCCGACACCGATATCGCCAGCGGGAATGTCGGTGTTTGGTCCGATGTGACGGAATAATTCACACATGAAGGAATGGCAGAATCTCATGACTTCATAGTCTGATTTGCCTTTGGGGTCGAAATCGCATCCACCCTTGCCGCCGCCCATTGGGAGTGTGGTCAGAGCGTTCTTGAAAACCTGCTCGAATCCAAGAAACTTTAGGATTCCAAGATTGACTGTCGGGTGGAATCGAAGTCCGCCCTTGTATGGGCCTATCGCGGAGTTATACTCAACACGGAATCCCTTCTGAACATGAACCTCGCTATTATCATCAACCCAGGGGACCCTGAATAAAATGACGCGCTCTGGTTCTACAACTCTTTCCAGGATTTTCGCTTCCGCGTATTTCGGATTTCTTTCGAAAACCACTTCAAGTGATTCGACTACTTCGTGTACTGCCTGATGGAAGGTGTCCTCAGCAGGATTTTTCGCTTTTACGTTCGCCATGAAATCGTCTACAAATTTTGACATGTCAGTTATCTCCATATCCCTGTATTGGGATGAGATGATGATTAATATATAAAGAATATCTATGAATTAACGCCTTAGAGGCAATCACATTGGAAATTAGCACATACAGCGAAAATAAAACAGGGGATTTCCCTGTTTCGCAAGAACGGTATAATAGCACCGTAAAAATGAAATGACAACTGAAAATAATACTAGGTTCAAGGTTTGTTTTTCTTAAGAAGGGTTGTCGATTTGAGCGCGAATTTCATCCAAAATCTCTTTGATTGCCTCGACATATTCTGCATAACCATGTTTTTCCGCTAATTTATATGCCTCCTCAGCCAGTTTGACAGCTTTCTCAGGATTGCCCTTTTTAGCAATAACCTCAGCTCGATTTATCAACGCAATAGCGAGGACATCAGGCAGATTATATTCACGGCAGATTTGCTCCTGCTCTTTAAGCAAGGGGAGAGCATCGTCCAAATCACCGCGATTAATCAGCATTGCCGCCTGATTGCCAAGGCTTACATTAAGATTCAAGGGATCATTGAGTTCGCGGAAGATTCGTTCCTCTTCCTTTCGAAGATCCAGTGCCTTGCCTATTTCCCCCTGCTCCATAAGAACAAGCGCCTTAATGCACAAACTGCTTCCAATATCAGCCTGCGAACCAAGGTCGCGACAGATACGCTCCTTTTTTTCAACAAGCTCCATCGCTTTGTCCAATTCACCAAATCGCCTGTGAAGTTCAGCCTGATTGCCATAGCTCATGTGAAGTCCGCTAATATCACCTATTTCCCGGCAAATAACCTCCTGCTTTTTTTGAAGAACGAGCGAACCATCCAGATCACCCTGATATAGAAGAATAATCGCCTGGTTGTTAAGGCTGTCACCAAGGCCAATCAAATCATTTGTGTCGCGGCATATGGTTTCATGTTCCTTCTGCAACGCCATGGCGCCATCCAGGTCGCCACGTTTCCTTAGTATTCCAGCCTGACCGTTCAGGCTGCGTGAAAGATACTTGTAATCTTCAAGATCACGACAGATGCTTTCCTGTTCCTTAAGCAGCTCCATGGCTTCATCCAGATTTCCAAGCCGACTGGAATTTATTACAGCTTGATTGTTAAGGGCTTTAACAAGTTTGCGTCGAACTCCCTTCTTCCTGTAGAGTTCAGCAAGATATTTTTGAAGAATCAGTGCCTCTTTCGGATGATATGTATCCGCAAGAAGTTTGGATATATTCATTAAAGTATCGTTATTCTTAATTTCAACTGGAGATTCAAGTGCGTTCATATAGGCATCAATCAATCGCATAGAGGAGGAATCCTCAATTTTCGCCCAATAACGTTTGACCTCGTATTCATCCGTTTTCCATGCTTCATCAAAGAAATTCAGATCAGCCAGTTTGTCGTACAAATTCAGCCATGATTCCGCTTTCGCAAGTTGCCATGGGAGTTCATCCATTACTCGCGAACTTATTTCATGTTTGTCGAAATAATCCGCTAAACTCAAATGAGCCGCTTTGCGTGATGATTTATCCCGCAGATACCTGCCCTCAACCGCAGTGCGGAAATAATTATGAGAAAATCCTATCAATCCTGAACGATTTACAAATGCCTGTTCCGTTGATTGATAAAATGGAACCCAACGAGCATAGGGAAGTTGTTCATCATCTTTCCCAAGCAGATCAAGAAGTTCCGCTTCCGAAAGGCCATGTCGAGACGCCCAGACATTTATCATTACATCACGGACAAACTCCGGATATTCCTGTTCGCAGTCCTCCTCATAGCGCTCAAGAATCCTGTCAAACAGTGCTGTTACAGTTTGTGCTGTGAGGTAATGATCAATTTTGTCATCCAGATATTCATGAATGCCAAAAATCCTGAGTTCCTCAAGCAGAGATCGAAGAAACAACGGCCTGTGAGTCTGTTCGGCAGTGATTATCCTTTCAATCTGAGGATCGCTTAGGTTTTTCCGATACGGAGCAAGATACTCGTGAACCAGCCGCTTTCGTTCATCCTGTTCAAGAGGTTCGATATGCATCTCAGGCAGATTTCGCCTTTTCAGTTCATCAAGAGGTTTTCCGGGAAGCGTGGAAAGAACAAGGCGGATATTTTCAGGTATCACAGGCGGCATCCAGACCAGATCAAGAGCGTTATCCTGATCCTCAAGCTGATTGAGCGCATCAAGAACAATCACAAGCCGTCCCTTTGCAGAAGCTATATGAAGCCATTCGGCAAAAGCCTTTTTCAAATCATCAGGAGAAACGGGTATCCGCTCAGTAATATTAAACAACCGTTTTAGTTCACCCATAATGCGCCTGAGCATCATTGCCCAGTCAGCGCTGAAAGGAGTAGCGCCAATGAAATGCATAATAAGCGGTTCATCTGGATTGTTTTTCCTGAATTTGATAACCCAATTTGCCAGAAAGGCTGATTTGCCAGATCCTGAGTCACCCAGCACAACAAGGGGCGGGGAATCATCCCGAACATGTTTATCCACCTGTTTAAAATACTCATCTCGACCAATATATGATTTGTGCCTTGAGAGTGCGAAAGCCTCATGCTCGACAATATCCCTGTCAAGCGGATTAGGTCTGACTCCCTGCGGGAAAAGTTTATCGATAACTTCAAGCATTTCCTGAAAAATCAGCCTGCCAAGATGCTGCGGGTTTTTGTAATTTACATGCACCGGCAGCCCGCTTGCGATTATTCGGGATTTCAAATCATCCAGCCGCTGTTTTCTGTCATCAGCGCACCTTTTTGCCTCTTCAAGCCCCAGTTGCTCGATTTCCTCCTCAGTTGGATATTCCTGATAAACGGATTTCATATCCTCTTGCACAATTTTTATATAACGAGGATCGCGGAAGTAGAAATAAAAATGTGAATTATCAATTAATTCGGGATTATTCAAGACACCGTGCATTATCTCAAGCTCAGTTACCGAGCAATCCCTGTTATTATCAAGCCACGGCTCACTTTCGACTAGTTCCTTTGGGATTTCCGTTGGAACCCAACCGTAACGTTCGCCGAGAACGCCAATGAAAAAAGGAAAGCAGTTTTTTATCTCCTCAAGGCAAATAGGCAGAACCTTCCCATCAGCCATTTCCTCATCGGTTATTCCCCATCGCAGGTCAACTTCTCCCCATGTTACGCCGCGTTTGTTGCATATTTCACGCAGTTTGGGAAAAACACGCTTTATCAGCTCATCACGTTCTTCTTTCATATCCTGGAAAGTTGATGAAATAAATACACGGATTACTCGTTCTTGATAGTGCGATTGGGCTGAAAGTTGATTCATTACGAATCAGTCCTCGGTTTATAGTTTCCAAACTGATTTCAGATAAAGAGTAAACTAATTATACTCAAAATCCATGGTCGAATCATGTTTTATCCAAAAAAAACGCCTCTTAAAGAGGCGTTTGGGTTCAGTGTTTTATCGACCGTTATGATATCGGATTCTCCACTATTTCAATTGCAATCCTCGCAATAACCGTAGTTGTTTCTGGTGAACATCTATCTACTGCACTAAATACAACTGAAGTAGATTTTTTTGTTGCGCGGATTGGATCAATAGTGTATTTATTGGTAAATGTGCACTCGTATATTCCAGTGGTTTGCGCGGGATCGCACAAACAGATATCGTCAGGAATACATGGAGGTATATATTCGTAATCGGCCTCTATACGATCAATACCACCACTACCACCCGCGCTTATTGCCATTACGTTAAAGGTTACTGTATCGCCGTCCCGAATAACAATGGTTGTTGGAGGCGGTGAAATAATATGGCCATTGATCGTTATAGATTTTATGCCACCACTAATAGCATTGCATGCAGATATCGCCGGTTCTGAGATAATGACTGAAAATGGCATGTATGTTACATATTCCGTAATTTCATTTTTTGTTACCTCATATTCATCAGTTCGCTCGATAAGGATATCGCGATTCTCCGCACTGCTATCAGCAGGATTACGCTTATCTTTGACAATTGCAAGTCCTGTATAATTACCAGCCGACAGATTGTTTTCATTTGCCACAGGCACAAGGAAAACACGCGGATCATCAGGCGTACCCCTGCCTCCCGCACAACGGCCGCTAACTGTTGGCAGAATTGAGTTCATGCCGGGGATTTCAATGCTGACACTGAAAATGCCACTGGCGGTGCATATTTCATCTGGTTCAGCATCAGCGAAATCATCGCCTTCATATACTTTCGCATCGATTTGCCAATCAAAAACCTCAACAGCGACCAGTTGTTCGATATAAGGGCTATCCTCTCTCCACAATGATAAAACATCAGGCGTTGGACCGCTGTAACTGACTGGGGAAACTCTGACTTTCCAAGGCGCCTTTCGATTAAACTCAGGATTGTAGTATTTAGGATTGAGGTAGTTTTCATTCTCAACGCCTACACCAATTCCAGCAATCAGATATACATGATAGGTCTGCTCACCATCCAGATATTTTGAAAAAACGACTTCAACCTCTTCCTGAGAACCCATTGCAAATTTGTTGTGGTTGTCGGTTACACCGGATTCTTCGTCATCGACAACAAGAACATACGGCAGTGCGGTTGGGTTTTCGATAACGTTTACCAAATCGCGCGTGAATCCATCGGGATTCAGAATCGCATCGTGATAAGCAGAAACTCCCGCTATTGGAAATTCAATTATGGGATATCCTTCCGGCACAATTGCCAGGGCTAAATCGAAAATATCGAGGTCTTTTCGATTTGACAAGGATGGCGGGTCTCCGTCATCACCCAACTCGATTGGATGTTTGATATGAAAATTCAGCTCAATCGTGTCAGCTAAAAAGGAAATTGCCTCTTCCGGAAGAGTAAAACAATCATTGCATGGACCCAAGGTGAAAAACGTCAAGTTGCTGACAATGCAACCTTCTTTCTCATATTGTGTTTCTATTGATTGTAAACCAATTGTCTCGTCTGATGTGTTGACGACTAGCTCATACATTCCAAGCACTCCGGTTACACTGTTCCCCAGTGCTTGCTCCCATTCCGACTCGCCATCCCCATTATTTGGCTGGCCATGCAGACTACTGCCGGAATCGAAAGCCACAAACATCACAACCGCCACAAGCACAATAACAAGTTGTGTGATTCTGGTAAACATAGATTACCTCCCAAATTGATTAAATTTTCAGGTTTTTGACAGCAAATATTTAGGATATCTGTTAAAAAATACATCTAACCTGATTTTTACAGTTCCAATGAAATATTATACCATTGCATACTTCAATGTAAAGAAATTAAACGCATTTAATGAAACACAAATAAATCTCCCAAATTTAACCCGAATAACTCGACAAACATAAATGGCATTCCGCTTATAGTATATAAACCACTATTAATCGTAATGAATCACTATTAACATGCCTTTAACAATTGCTTATCAACATAATGTATGCTAGAATCCACGTTTGGCGCGATTCGCCTTTCTATATCCGCCGTGATTTTGCGATGCCTGAATCCGGGCATTTACCTGAAATCCGGCTAGCCAGCGCCAGTTATTTATTCTTTACCAACCCCAGGAGGTTGTTAAATTGGCTGAGGAACTAAACACATTCGAGATAGCTAAAAAACAAATTGAGGCAGCAGCGAAGAAACTTAAACTGGATGCTGGACTGACTGAACTGCTTAAAACTCCGGCTCGCATGATGACTCTTGCCATTCCGGTCAGGATGCGCACCGGAAAAATCCAGGTTTTCACCGGATATCGATGCCAGTACAACGATTTCAGAGGTCCAACAAAGGGTGGAATTCGATATCATCCCGATCTGGGCGAGGATGAAGTCAAAGCGCTCGCCAGCTGGATGACATGGAAATGCGCCGTACTCAATCTCCCCTACGGCGGTGCGATGGGTGGAGTTAAATGCAATCCGAAAGAGATGAACAACGCTGAACTTGAGGCGTTGACTCGACGATACGCCTATATTCTCAGGGAACATGTCGGACCGAAAAAAGACATACCCGACCCGGATGTCTATACCAACTCACAGACAATGGCTTGGTTCATGGACACATATTCCGCGCTGGAATCGGAATACAAACCCGGAGTTATTACAGGCAAGCCGATTGGGCTTGGCGGAAGTTTGGGCCGTGAGGAGGCAGTTGGACGAGGCTGCGCAATCCTTATCCGCGAGGCCGCGATGGCGCTTGGGCTCGATTTGACCAAATCAACCGCCGCGGTGCAGGGCGCCGGTAAAGCCGGCTCGGTAGCGGCACGTATTCTCGAGGAACTTGGCGTAACAGTTATCGCAATCAGCGACTCAAAAGGCGGAATTTACAACCCGAACGGGCTTAAAATCAAGGATGTCATCAGGCACAAACATTCAAAATCGAACAAGAACAAAACTGTAAAGGGATTCCCCGGCTCGAAACCGGTTACAAATGATAAACTCATGGAGATGAAATGCGACATCCTCGTACCCGCAGCGCTTGAGAATGTGATTACCAAATCAAACGCGCGCAAGATCAAGGCGAAGATAATCGCTGAGGTCGCCAACGGGCCGACAACTCCCGACGCAGATGAAATCCTCTACAAGAAAAACAAGATTTTCCTGCTTCCCGATATCCTCGCAAACGCCGGCGGTGTGACAGTTTCCTATTTCGAATGGATTCAGAACATCAGCGGACATAACTGGACTGAGGATTATGTCCTGGATGAACTTGAGCGCTACATGATCAGTTCGTTCAACGATGTGTACGAGATTCACAAGAAGCACAAGGTAAACATGCGCACAGCGGCATACATGCTGGCAATGGAAAGAGTATCCGAAGCGTTCAAGATTCGCGGCCTTTGGCCGTAGGGGTGTTGGTAGTATAAGGTAGAAGATAAAATCACCCGGGGCGCTTAGGTCGCTCCGGGTTTTGTTTTTTTAAACGTAAACGAGGTCGACTGCGAAAGCATGTATAAGCAGTGGCATCAAAGGGTGTTGTCTCCTTTATCGATAAAATGACCTGGCCCCTTTAACCAGATAATATTGTGTAAAAAGCACCGAGTACATTTACATTTCGAACTTGACTTTCCCCTAACAAAACATTATTGTTGTGTTATGATACCAGAGCTTATTGACATCAAGAGTATCTGGAATGTCCTTCCGGAGGGTGTACACGATAGCACTTTAGAGGAGATTGAGAAAAGCTTCGCTTACAACCAAAAACGAAAGCAGCTTTTTGAAGGTTTCAAAAAGGGAGTCAATTCGTTGAAAAGAGCTGGATGTCGAACTGTTTACCTGAATGGGAGCTTCACCACCAGCAAATCCATCCCCGGCGATTTTGATGCATGCTGGGACCCAATTGGGGTTGATGCTAGAAAATTAAATCCAGTGTTATTGGATTTTAATAATAAGCGAAAAAAACAGAAAGAGATGTTTGGAGGTGAATTTTTCCCGTCAACTGCGTATGCAGATAGCACACGCACTTTTGTAGAATACTTTCAAACAGACAAGGACACGGGAAAGATAAAAGGGATTATCTGTATCCAACTTTTGTAAAAGAATTTTGGAGCGAGATACAAAATGATAACCAATGAACGGCAATACAAAATAACTCGTAAGCAGCTGGCTAATCTGTCGGAGGTTGTACGAACATACGATATTAAGGCAGTAACAAAGCGAACTGGCTCTACAATTCTCGCCAAGGCAGAGCTTGATGCGCTGAAGAGCGAGGTTGAAGTTCTGTCAGATCAACTCAGCGAATATGAAAGCTTGAAGTCAGGAATGATCAGCATTCTGACAGCTAAATCTCTCGATGAACTTCCCCGCATTCTGGTTCAAGCAAGAATAGTACGGGGACTCACACAAGGCCAGCTTGCGAAGCAACTCAAGCTCAAAGAGCAACAGATCCAGCGCTACGAATCCGAAATGTATGCTTCGACAAGTCTCCAGCGTTTGGCTGAAGTTGCTGATGCATTACAGTTGAATATCAGCGAGGTGGCTGAATTTAAACAAGTATCTAAGGGAAAACATCCAGCAAAGTCAGTAGAGATTGATTGGCACCGCTTCCCAGTTGCAGAAATGTATCGCCGTGGTTGGTTTGAGGATTTTACCGGATCTCTTAAAGATGTAAAAGAGCAGGCAAGTTTTCTGGCTGAGGCTTATGTTACGAGTGTAATACAAAAACCTGCCACTTCTCGACTAAGAAGGAGCATGCGATTGGGTTCAGGCATAGATCTGTATTCTCTGCGAGCATGGGAGTGTAGAATTTTACATCTTGCAAATGAAGCGACAGCGGTTAGTACTTATGATAGAGCTTATCTTAATGAAAACTGGCTTAGGGAATTGGTGCAAGAAAGTCGGCATGAGAATGGCCCAATACGTGCATATGAACGTTTAGCGGAAGTAGGGATTACGCTAATTATAGAACCACATCTTCGCAAAACATATCTTGACGGAGCAGCTTTTATTTATGGTGGAAAACCGATTATAGGAATGACGCTCAGATATGATCGTCTGGATAACTTCTGGTTCGTTTTGTTCCATGAGTTAATTCATATAAAAAAACACCTTCGAGTTGAAGGCCTTGTATCAATTTTTGATGATTTCGATGCTGAAGCAGATGAATTTGAACGAGAGGCAGATAAGTTAGCTCTGGAAGCTTTAATTGCTGAGGATGAATGGGAGATGACATTGTCGCGATATGTTCAAAACGATGAATCGATTGCTTCAGATGCTGAAAAACTCAAGATCCATCGGGCTATAATTGCAGGTCGCATAAGATATGAATCAAATAATTACATAATTTTTGGTAATTTGATCGGGCAGGGGCAAGTAAGGAAACACTTCCATAATATAAGATTTGGATAGAAACGGAGGTAAAAAATTGGAATTTGACCATAAACATTACGTTCCATGTCTTCGATGGAAACAAGGAGAGTATCAAGCTGTACTGCGCTTGTCAGAAGAAGCCAAAGCTTCTATTACTCCATTGATAGAAGTGCCCGAGATAGGATTTGATTTCGAGACACGAGAACCTAGTAAAACTATCGATGAGCATCTTAAACCATTTGCGAAGAGGATAATAGAAAAATGGGGTGCTAAGCCTTGTTTTCTAGATATCTCACTCCTTGGCCAAGATGTGCGATTATCTCGTAATCGCCACCCTCTGAAGTTTATCTTCGATGAATTAAGAAAAAATAAATGCAAGGCAACACCAGTAATCAGGCCTAACAGTGATAAAGCATTCATGTCACAAATTAAAACAATCACTTCTAAAGATAATAACGGATTATGCTTTCGTATTAACATCGAGGAATCAGCCAAACCTGAGTTAACAAAATTTATTAAAAAGATTCTTGGAATGAACGACTTGAAAGCTGAGCAATGCGATCTGCTGCTTGATCTTGGATCTCCAAATTTTGAACCACTTGAAGGGTTCGCTAAACTTTGTGTTTCTATTATTAAAAATTTGCCCAACATCCATCACTGGCGCTCATTTATACTCTGTGGAACTTCATTTCCTGAATCAATGGGGGGGATTAAGCAGGGCCAAACTCTTAAGAATAGATTTGAATGGCTATTGTATAAACGCATTATTGAAATCTTAACTGCTGATAACGGCAGATTACCTACTTTTGGTGACTATGGAATAAATCATCCAAAAGTTATCCAGCGTGATATGCGATTCCTAACACCTTCTGCAACAATCAGGTATACAACACAAGATTTTTGGCTAATTGTAAAAGGTACAAATGTCCGCAAAAATGGTTACAAGCAATTTAGGGATCTTTGCCAGATTGTCACAAAATCACCACATTATTCTGGTGAAGATTTCTCCTGCGGTGATAATTATATTGCTGAGTGCGGAAGTGGGCAAGAAAGCACAGGAAATCTAACTACTTGGAGATGGGTGGGTACGAATCATCATATTGAGAAGGTTGTGGATGACATCTCCAATTTTTACGACTCCTTAGGCAATCCCTAACTTTGCGGTGCAAGTCATTAGGTTTCATCAACTCTACGAGCAGTCGGTAGAGTTCAGAACGTCTTTGCCGTAACAGTTTCGATGGTACACCCAATTCGCTAAGAATTTGACTGACCTCGCTTTTCCACAACAACTGAGCAATTGAAAAGAGATTTAGATTCTTGTTGAATTGACCAGATCTTTCAGATTCAAAATTAACCGCACCTCGTTCCCCTCTTTGGGCAACAGTGATGCCCCACCAATCCGGGACAATATTTCTGACTAAATTCACATGCTTCTTCCCGACTACAACAGTTACGCGATCGAAGACTTCACAATACGCTCTGACTTGTTCAGGAAGTCTTGAAAGAGTGTCTTCATCGCTCTTAATCTCATATCCAAAGAGATGACCATTAATAACAGCAATATCTGCTCGACATTTGCCGTGCATCAATCCCAATTCATCCACTACAAGTGTATTTGGCGCACGATGGTGTTTGCGGAGTGTCTTACGATGAAGTGCATCTCTAATTTGTTTATCGGCTAAGGTTATCATCTCTTTCTTCACAAAAGAGAGTGTACTATCTACTCGCCATGAGCGCAAGTCTACAAAGTGTCATTGAAGTCAGACACCCTTTAGTTGGGCATTAATACTGGCGTTAGGGTGGATTTAAAAAAGCGGAATCGTTGCCTTTCCGCATTATTGCTGGGGCTGGGATTAGACTTCTTTAAAAATTTGTGCATAAGTTCGTAAATGTCGGGAAAATTTTATATAATGGTATATGCACAGTACATCTTCTTAAGAGAATTGCATTAAAAAAATCTATCCTGGAGGCAGGCAAATGAGACAGTTTACGTATCTCCTATTGGTTATAGCTGTATGGCTGGCGGGGTGCTCATCCGGTGATAATCCCCTTGCGCCGGGCAGTAGTGCTGGAACGCAGGATGATGCCTCCGGTTTATCACCTGGCATTATTGGCCTTTCTGATACGGGGGACATAATCAGCGCGATTGGAATGATGGGCGCCTGGGAGCTGGCAATCAACCCGGATGAGTTAACCGCCAATCTTGTTGCCAAACGATCCGGGGCTATCGGTGAGGCTTACATTGTGAGTGGAATGGCTTTCTTCACGATTAACCCCTGCACGGATTGTTTAAAATTAGAAAGTGTGAGCATTGATTTGGATTTTAATGTGATTATCACATTCGATATCAAACATCCTTTCGACCCTGGCGATTCATTGAAGCCACCGACCGCGGTAAACCGCCTGGATCTTGATGTCTTTGATTTGGCGCTTCTCATTCAGCCGATTAATATCGAACCGGATACCTATTCTCTTACCGGTAAAAGCATTTACGCCGGAGCATGCGCAGGTGCGGATGGTTATACAAGCGAACTTTCAAGCCTTCTGGATGACACAGCCGCGATGCCGTATTTCCTTGTCGTTAATGACAGCGAAACAGGCTCAAGCACATGGAACAAATTCATAATGGGTGCGAACCAAACTTTCGATGCCGGATTCAACCTGTCCGATCAAATCCTCATGTTCAACATGTATCTTACAATGGGCTATGGCTTTAGCGCGAAGAAACCCAATCGATTGATTCCGAAATATTACAATCCCGAGTTCAATCGCAAGGCCGCATGGAAAGTGGATGTGTCTCCTCCGGGACCCGCGGAGGTTGGATCAACCTGGGTAGAGAATGATGACACTACGCCATTTGATGTAGAGGTGCGTGCTTACGATTGGCAGCAAGACGCGACAGTTTATGCCACCCCTGATGATTTTGAAAACGCCCCCGGTGATAACATTTTTGCGTCCAGTGATATAGCATCGGTTTCGGTGGAAATCCCTGGCATGACAAACTCACTTCCATCGGCAAACACGGCTGTTTCAGGCACGGGAACACCTGATGATCCCCTTGTTTTTAATGTTTCCGTGGTAAACGAAAACCTCCTTGAAGCGGGGCAATATACCGGGCTTGTTAAAGTAACTGATGAAAGAATCCCAAGCTCTGACTGGCAAATTGAACCACGAGACTTCATGATTGACTCACCTGACGGAGTGCTTCTTAATAATTACATTATTCCTGAATACGCTGTTTATCAGGTTTTCAACGCGACTGTTGTTGAAGAGCCATTTGTGCCGCCCGGTAATATTTTCTGGGCGAAAAATGCCGTCGGACCTGATAATGATCAAAGCTTTGCAATCGCAGCGCTTTCGGACAGTTCGACAGTCGTATCGGGATTATTCCGAAGCAATCTCACATTTGCCATGGGTGAATCGAACGAAACTACTGTGGGATCAGCCGGGCAGAACGATATCTTCATCGCGCGGTATGACCCCGATGGCGCGCTTCTCTGGGTGAAACGCGTAGGCGCGGCAGGTTGGGAAACCACTTTTGGAATTACAGCTCTTTCAGACGATTCGGTAGTAATAACGGGAATTTTCGGATGGGCAGTCACATTCGGACAGGGAGAACCAAACCAGATTACACTGCAGAACTATCCAAACGATGGTGTTTTCGTGGCACGGTATAATCCTGATGGCACTCTTGAATGGGCAAAGGCAATCAGTGGAACCGGGCGAGCATATGGCAATGGGGTCACAGCGCTTTCAGATGATTCAACAATTGCAACTGGATGGTTTGCGGGTACATATACATTCGGTAAAGGCGAGCTATACGAGACCAGCCTGACAAATGGCGCTGGTTATAATGGCTTTGAATACAGGGATATCTTTGTCGCAAAGTACAATCCGGACGGAACGCTTGCCTGGGCAAAACGGGCTGGCGGATCGGCAGGACGTAACGATGGCATTGCAGTCACAGCGCTTTCAGACGGTACGGCAGTAGTAACTGGATATTTTTATGGCACTGCATTTTTCGGTCAGGGCGAGCCTAATCAGACATCGTTTGTTTGTGACGGCGTTAGGGATATTTTCGTAGCAAGGTACGATACCGACGGAACACTTATGTGGGCAAAAAAAGCCGGTGGCCCAACTGCGGATTCAGCCCACGGGATTACAACACTATCGGATGATTCTGTAACAGTAACGGGATATTTCACAGATTCGGCGATTTTCGGTGAAGGTGACCCGAACGAGACAACACTTGTCTCCGCTGGTGCCGCTGAAATTTTCATCGCCCGGTATGATGCTGACGGAGCACTGATATGGGCAAAGTGCGCCAGTGGGGTTAATTCTGATTCAGCGTACGCAGCCACAACAATTCTCGGAGATATAAGCGTTGTGACAGGATATTTCACGGACGAAATCGTATTCGGGCAATCCGAACCGAACGAGAGAACTCTAACCACAGGAAATGTAACAGATACGTTTATCGCGTGGTACAATCCCGATGGAACAGTCCATTGGGCTGAACACGCCGCCACTGGAGTAGAGTATAATTCTTCTCGAGACATCGCAGCGCTTCCGGATAATTCAATAGCAATAACAGGTTTATATAGAAGTCCGGCCACATTCGGTCCGGGTGATCCAAACGAGACAAATTTAAGCCATGTTTATGGCTACGAAGTGTTCATCGCACGATTCGGGCCGTAGTAGTGTTGGTGGAATAAGGTAGAAAATAAAATCACCCGGGGTGCGACAGACGCTCCGGGTTTTGTTTTTTTGTTGACATGATAGTGAGGGAAGCGAGAGCAGAATGCGTCTAACGTAAACGAGGTTGTTCACGAAAGCGTTTATAATCGGCGACATCAAAGGGCGCTGTCCCCTTTTAACCACCCCAGGGAGGATTTTGTTTTGTATTTATAAAAAGGAGCAGCACCTTTATTATTGACGCATCAGGACGCAAGCTATAAGATAGATGCTTGGCAAAGAGGATGTCGACTTGATCAAGAAACGGACAATATCCGGTGTGCCACTGGGGGCAAGAAGTTCTGATGAAAATGGGCAAACTGGCAGGGATGGATTTCCTGGAGAAAAAGAAGGGACGTCCTAAGAAATCAAATAGCTAGTGTTAATCGTAGAAAAAATAGGACTCTGTTCTCTATTTTAGAGGTTTCTATGAGTGCAAATATAAGCATCGTAATTATGGTCTCAATTGCTGTTTTAAGCATATTCTTAATGCGGCAATGCGCATTTAGAGCATTACCTGAAAATAAATTCATTGCATATTTAGTTGCAGCATTAGGCCCAGTATGTATCGGATGCATTTTCTATTCATCATTTCCAGAATTGCAGATTTGGAAAATTATAGGTTGGGAAGGATTTGGTATTAAAACTGAACGAATTGTCGATAATGAGATGATTGATGTCCCACCGGATACTTCATTATTCCTAGGTCTGTTTTTAGGAGGTTGTTTTATAGCATTAGCTAAAGCAATGATAGACCAATCAAATAAAGGTGATAGTGGCGAACTAGCACGTTTAAAAGATACAATTGAGCCACTCCCCGAACAATTAGCAGCAATTCAAGAATTGCTTAATGAAATGAAAAGGAATTCATCACAGGAATTGGCTGGAGTCATCTTACCAGGGGAAAAGAAGGATGAAGATAGAGCTGTTGAAGGTGTGGTTCGAATTATTTCGCAAAAACCAGCAGAAAGTGAAAATAAACTCGAACAACTTCGTAGAGAAAAAACCCCATCGACATTGATAAGTGAATTAAAGAGAATTGCTGAAAGTTCAAAGCATGAGTTTATTGAGATTCAATCTGAGATTGCAGCATTGGCATATATCACTGGTAACCTTGATGATGCTCTTGAGGCAGTTAATGAGATTCTAGTTCATATCCCAGATGATATGTTTGCATTAACTAGGCTCGGAATGATTCATCAATTTCATGGTGACTTGGATAAGACGGAATCAATATACAAGAAAGTAATGCAAATTTCTTTGGAAAAGGGACTGAAAGATTGGATTGCGAGATCGTACAGTAACATTGGCACTGTTTACCATCAACAAGGTAACTTCAATAAGGCTGAAGAGATGTATAAGAAAGCATTGAAACAGAATGAGGAAATCGGCGATGCAGAGGGAATGGCCTTTCAATACGGCAATCTTGGGATTGTTTATTCATTTCGTGGTGATCTTGATAAAGCTGTTGAGATGTATGACAAAGCCCTGAGCATATTTGATAGCAATAACAATAAAGAGCAAATGGCAATTGTACATAATAATCTGGGCAATCATTATAGATCCCAAGGTGATCTTACGAAGGCTATAGAAATGTATGAGAGAGCATTGAAGATTGATGAGGAAATGATGAATAAAGTCGCAATGTCATCAGATTATAATCTTCTAGGAACTGGATATCAGTTTCGGGGAGATATTGATCTGGCTAGCGAAATGTATGAAAAATCGCTGAAAATTTGTGACGAAATGGGAAACATGATAGGAAAAGCATCAGCTTTAGGCAATTTGGGGAATATTCATGCAATGAAAGGTAGTCATAGTAATGCTATTGAGATGTTTGAACAAGCAAAAAAGATACATGATGAAATCGGAGATAGATTTGAAATTGCGTTAGATTACAATAATCTTGGGACTGTCTATCAGGTAACTGGGAATTTTGAAAAAGCAGTTGAGATGTTTGAAAAGGCTTTACATCTGAATGAGGAATTAGGTAACAAAAAAGGCATAGCGTTAAATTATGGCAACCTAGGATGTATTTTTATCACTCTCAATAATTTTGCGAAGGCTGACAGGTTACTTGGGAAAGCTTTGAGTCTGGATGATGAACTTGGGAATAAGGAAGGTATGGCAAGGCATTTCTGTAATTTTGGGCTTGCATATGCAACACAAGGTTACACACAGGAAGCACGTGAATACTTTAAGATGGGATTGGATCTGTTCAAAGAAATAGGAATGCAACAAGAGATTCATAAGATTCGCAATTTGCTCGATATTCTTGATTTACAATCAGGTGGAGAAGAAACCGGTGTCTAACCAAAACACTGGAAAAGAATTCAAACAGCTTAAAATAGAGCGTTAATTGGGTCAGTCACCTTTTTCTTTGGGCATTAACACTGGTGTTAGGTTGATTTAAAAAAGCAACTTTGTTGCCTCTCCGCATTATTGCTGGCGTGATGCACACTAACGTTTTCTCCCAACTCGCTTTAACTTCGCTATCAGCTTGAAATATCTCATCACCGTTCTGAAGACGTGCATTTTGCTGGGGCTGGCTTTGAGGTCGTAGCGCAGGAGGAGGGGGACTTCGTAGAATTTGGCGCCGGTGAAGTGGAGGCGAATCAGGATTTCCGCCATCGCTGTGAAGCCGGTTTCACTGACAAAATCATCGCCGAATTTATCGAATCCGCGACGGATAATCCGCGGGTGATAGAGCCTGAATCCGCAGGTGTAATCGCGGACATTCGGTACGTTAAATGCCATCTGGAGCAGGAAACCCGCGCCGCGGCTCATTACGCTGCGAAATCCGCTTAACCCACGCTCGCCGCCGCCTTTTTCATATCGCGACGCTATCCCGACATCCCCGTTTCCCGCGCCACTTATCAGCGATTGGATAACGTCCGGCGAATGTGTGTTGTCGGCGTCCATCGTGATTACGAGATCATCATCCGACGCGTTGTCGCGAATCCATGAAAGCCCGGTCAGCATGGCGCGTCCGAGATTCATGTTCGTCTCGTGCGTTAGAACGGTCAGCGGATAAGTGGATTTCAAGCCGTCAAGAATTTCAGGCGTTTTATCAGAGGAGCCGTCATCGACAACGACGATTCGATAGTCGCCCAGATTTTGAAGTGCAGCATCGAGCGATTCAAACAGCAGGAGTAGTGAATTTTCCTCGTTGTATGCCGGAAGTAGAATTATTATCATGCGATGGCAAACCTCATAGACATTGTAGATAAGCTCCGCAAAAAAGGGGACAGTCCACAACAGGCTTCAAACTTGATGATTTCAATAAGATTCATTCATAACCCCAGTGTTTATTGCATTCTATGGGCTTGGTTGGGACATCCCCCTTTTTTGCTCACAGCTGCGCAAGAACTCCCCTGCGCCAGAGTTTTACTTTCCCCCGCATGTAGAACAGGTAGCATGTGAAATCCCACGACACTTTGAAGAATTTAAGCGAACTTTGCCCGCCCTCGCGCTCGCGATGCGTGATTTTCGCCTGCTTGAATTTAGCGCCGCCGTAGTAGAGTTTAAGGAGGATTTCAGTCGGTGTCTGGAATCCGTTTGTTTCTATGTTCAAGTCGCGGATTAAATCGCCGCGGATTAGTTTATAGGCGCAGTTGGTGTCGCGCACTTTTACACCGAACATCATTCTGACCATCAGGTTAAGAACACGGTCAGCGAATACTTTCAGAAGCGAATCCTTTTTGCGGTCGCGGAATCCGACAACCATGTCGAGGTTGCTGTCGAGCAGTTCAAGCAGACGTCCGAGTTCGAGGATATCGAACTGGCCGTCCGAATCGATTGTAACAACCAGCTCACCGTGGCTAGCGTGAATGGCGTCCCGCAACGCGCGGCCGTAGCCCTCGTTTTTTCCCTCATGAGTAACCACCACGAGATTGGGAAATTCCGTTTTCAGTTTAGCCAGGATTTCAGGAGTCTTGTCTTTGGAGCAGTCGTCGGTAACACAGACCTCGCCTGTGATATTTAAATCAGATATCGATTTAAAGCAATCCCGCACCGTTTTTTCGATGTTGTCCTCCTCGTTGTATGCCGGCATGCAGATTGATACGCGCATAAGAAACTCTCCTGAATTTAATGTGGAAATTTTATCATATTATCGCGGCATGTTTTTAGATGCATAAAAAAAGGCTCCCGAAGGAGCCTTTGAATTAAACGCTTTTATGTGAGTCCCAAACCGCTGATTAATACGCGTTGCTGACAGCGCAGAAAACGGTATCGTCAGGTGATTCATACATCACAATGAATCCACCAAGCGCTCCCGGCAATCCGGTAATATTCGGATTGTAGGCATTCTCAGTGCCAGTTCTGTCGTTCGCGCAAATGCCGCGTATCCATGTAACTCCATTGTCCAGACTCTTGAAAATATAGATGTCCGGTCTGGAAGCCATTCCGGTTTCGCGAGCGTCTCTGGTGGCAACATAATAAACTCCAAGGCCATCAATACAGAGCGAGGAGTTATTATGAACACTGTCCGTATTATCGGTTACATCAACCGGAGCCAGCCACGTTATTCCATCAGCGCTTGATGTGAAATAAAGTTCAGTGGTTGCGGACAAATCATCGTAAGTCATAATCCATGTTCCTGCATCACATTCCAGCGATGGGTCATTCTGGCCATCCGCAGTTGGGACAACCTGAACATCCGCCACCTGGAATGCAGTAGCAGTAGCATTACTCCAATTGAAATAAATCTGGTAGTCGCTGCTGTTTCTGTAATCATCCCACGCGACACCAACCAGATTGCCAGTCGCATCCCAAGTGATACTTGGGTCTGTGCGGTCGCTGGTGTTATCGGAGTTGACTCCGCCAACCGGGACATTCCAAGTCGTGCCGTTGTCAAGCGATGTCCGAACGATTACTTCTTTTTGACCAGCCAGAGTATCAATATATGTAATATAGACCTGGCCGGTAGTGGGATTAATAGCGATGGATGGATCATCCGGATTCGTTCCCACAGGAGGTAAAAGTCCCTGATTGATCGCTTGCCATCCCGCGCAATTGGCATCGGAAATCGCCCAGGAAATACCCAGAGGACCTCCTGAGTTATCCTCGAAGGCTGCATAGTACGTATCAGTTGTCGGGTTAACAGTAAGCGACACACTCTGCTGGGTTGCAACTGCGGTGGTATTCAGAATCGCAGGGGCGGCCCATGTGAGACCGTTATCAACACTAACTGAATAAAAAATGTCAGCCATATTTCCGGTCTGCGCCCACGCGCAAGCAATAGTTGTGTTTCCAGCAGCGATTGATTTGAATCCTGCGTTAACCAAATCGACTCCGGAAGCGCCCACCAGGGAAACCTGCACCGGTATATTCACCGCAGTTCCAAGAACGGTAACCACTTTCGAGTCAATTGCGCTCGCGTACGGTTGTCCATTATCGTTCACCTTGGTTGCCATAGTTACAGCTCCCTGAAATTGAACAGGCGAGAGAATCGGATCACCGTTGGTGTTCGCGGCTTCAACGTAGAATTGCGTGCCATCATAACTGAAATCGTACTGATAGGTTACGATAGCGCCATCATCGCTTGTCAAGGGTCCCGGCAACAGTGTTACTCTCTCATCCTCATAGAAAGTATATGGCGCGGCAGGAAACAGGGTACCGTAAAATGTAATGCCCAAATCAGGTATTGGATTCAGGTTAGGACCAATATCAACCTCGACATACATGATACTTGTCGTTGCGCCCGCTGAATCATCAGTAACGCGAAGGGCAACATACTTCGATGCGTTAACAGCCAGAAGATTGTTCATCTTATGGGGCGGAGGATCAGCCGCAACGGTTATGTCAGCATCAGTGTAATATTCAGGGTCAGAGGGGTCGGCGAAATTATGAGTTATGTTGTCATAATCGAAATCCCACTCGTAATCAACAATTGCGCCATCCGAGTCAATTGATGAATTCCCGTGGAAATCAGGAAAGTCGCCTGAGTTGATTGGGAATGGTTCAACTCCACCCGGAACAACACATGTAATGTTCGGAGTCGGTGGAATATTCGGTGGGAAAATGCTGATTCCAAAAACCTGATAGGTTGTGTAATCACTTATCGAGAATATGGAATCCGGTACGATCAGCTCACGATCAATACCCCCATTCGGATTTGCCGTTCCGGCAAGGTCATCCTGGATCGCCACGAGGCCCCAGAACTGTGGAGGATTGTTCGGATTAGGTATTTCACTCGCGAACTCATCGTTGTTGACAGTGATTCTGTATGTGCTTGGAACCAGATAGGTGGAATCGCCTGTGGGAATTTCACTCTGAGCTATGGCGTCATCACCCATGAAGTTCAAGCTGGGAATATCAACCACCACATTGTGGATTCCACTTGCTTGGATAAGCGTGTTTCTAGCAACCGCGACATCGATAGAGGGGTCAAAAGCCGGATTCGGAGGAGTGGCGCCGTATGCTTCCTGCCAGTCCGCCACGCGTATAACAATATCAGCTGTTGAGGTGTTATCATTATCCGCAAGATCGTTGTTTTCAATATCAACAGCCACCTTCCATGCTTCAGGCTTCGAGAAAGCCGGCAGCAGGTAAATGGGACTGTCACGTTTTTGAAGATCGGAGCCCACTCCTTTGGCGGATTCGCCGAATGAACAGGTAACAGCAAACAAGAAGCTTGTTGATGCTCCCTCTGATTTCAATTCGTATGTTGTATTGAAATATTCACATCCGCCTTTCATTACGTTAAATCCGGTTGGATTCATGATCCCGCTTGGATTTGGATATCCGTTCAGGCTGCTCGGATCATAGTTGCCAATATCATCGCTCGGATTAACAAAATTGCCCATACTGAGAATCTTGAAAGGGTGAGCGTTTGCTGCGGTTGTGAACGAACCGCCAATACTGTCAATCGCTGCGTCAAAGACACTGGTAAAGCCTTCAGGATTAACCACGAAATCAGGATTCAGTGTTATTCCTGATCGTGGGAAACCAGCTGTGCCTTCAACCACAACAATTCCCTGGACATCGAATACATGCAGGTCAGGCCGCTGCGGTCTCGGTGCCGGCAAATTTGTAACCTGCGAAAAGGGGTGTTTTACTCCAACTTCCAGAAGGATATTTTCGCTGGCATTAAGTGTAATGCCGTTTACTTTGAAACAATCCTTGCAGAAAGATGATGTCAGTGCCAGTGTTAAATCCGTTTCATACTCTCTTGGCACAAAACTTGAATACCTGAGCGGAAGCACATCATAATTCAACGAACTATTGTCGATGATAATCTGGTAAACGCCCAGAGCACCAGTCCCGGATTTCACACCTTCAGTCGAAGGATTAAGATAGATCGGCATTTGGGATGATGCTGAAAATCCATCCGGACCATCCGGTATGATACTGCCTCCTGAAGAACATGCCGTGACCATTGCCACAAGCATCAAAACCAAAGAAAGGGTAGTGATAAATCTAAACATGACTAACCTCCAAGAGTTGATAGATAGCTTTAAATTTCATTACTTAGGCCTAATATTATGGATATACTACTATTACCGAACTTCATTATCCCGGTAGTAAATCTTTTGAGAGGATATAACTCCCTCTCTGAGGAAAACTTTTCCCTTAAAATTGATTCAATACTAATGAAACTCCCCAGACTCTTTTAAGTTAAGTATATTTATAGCATTATTAGTGGTATGAAATCAACCAAAATCCACTTAAACGTTAAGATTAATGAATAACCATCAGCTCCCAAAATGCGATTTTATTACATATGCGCTTCACTTACGCGATTGCATATTTCACTCTTCTTATCGCCATCTGCATTGGCATGTGGGCATGGTCTGCTGAGGCAATCTACGATATCAGCGACAATGTGTACCATCAGCGAATCTTCGGATTTACTCTTGATGTTCCCGATGGATGGGTAGTTACAGACAATGGTGAAATATCTGAGCGCGGTGACTACATGATTGAAATCAAATCAATCCACAGCGACACTGCTGAATTATTTTTAAGTTTCTTCCCGGTAAAGGGACTTTCTCTAATCGAGTTTGCCAATGAAACGCTCTTTGAAATATCCATGTCCGAGGATATCGAATTGAAAGAGGAAAAAATCGGCGATCTTGACTGCACTTGCGCCAGTTTATCCATGTCCTCAAATCCTGAGCACGAATTCCCTAAATTAACCCTCTTATTTTCAAGAGTCGGCGACCATTTCCTCAAAGCTATTTTCTATAGCTATGATGAAGATGGCCAGGATGAAATTTTCGGAATTGTAAAAACTATCAAATTCGACAGCAAATCGCACAGGATTTCATTTCTCGCGGTGAAGAATCACTGGTACTACGGCACTCCGACAAACACCACGAATAATTCAGAATTGTACCTGTATGATAGCGACCCCAATATGATGACGAATGTTGAAAACGCGGACGGCAGCGAATCAATTATCTTTGATGATTTCGAGTATCCCGCAAGATTCCCCGCCGGTGAAACAAGCGATGATTACGGCAGCCGTCGGCAGTATTACGAGAACGGGCGTTATCATGTGGACAACCGGGATAAGAATATCGATGTTTACGTGCCGGACATTGATCTCGATATTTACGATTTCAAAATGGGTGTTGATATCCGATTCGAGGGCGGACATCCGATGACGGGCAACGGACTCGTATTCAGAGGGTCGGAAGAAGGATTTTACCTGTTTGATTTATCTCCCGAAGGCTTTTACGCTCTTTACCGTTACAAGGGCGGATTTGAAACGCTGGTGGAAAAAATCTACATCTCAAACATGAAACCATACCAGGAAAATCGGATTGAGATTCAGGTAAAAGGCAATGATTTCAGGCTGTATGTGAATGATAAGAAAGTGAAAAATTTAAAAGTGAAGAATGACCTCAGTTCAGGATTCGCCGGCCTGTATGTCTGCGCCGGTTCATGGGCCAGTTTCGATAATTACTATATTGAGGTTGATGGCTAAATCCCCGCTGAAACAATCTTTAATATCCACCAAATTAATTTGCAATCTTATTTTATTAAACTTAAAATGTCATGGAAAACTCATAACTTCACGGATGGTGCTTCATGATGAAAAAGATTACCTATGCCTTCATAATCGTTATCCTTCTGATGTCGCTTTACGGCTGCACCGGCGATGGTGGCGGGGGATATTTTGGTTATCCCGGATTCATAATCGACCCAATCTACTACGCCAACACCGAAGTTGACGGCATTACCGTTGACCTTGCTATTCGAGACATTTACGCTGTTGTCTACACTGACACCGCAGGCACTCCGCTTGACAATTCAATCTGGATTTATTTCGTTCCTAAATCGATTGATTTGAACGACATTGTCACAACGGATTTCAAACCGTATGTCGCGCTGAAAATCAGTGATATCTATCAGGCCAGCGCGGGAGGGCAATACAATATCGCCCAAGACCTCGCATCTAGCGTATTTATGACATGGATGGATGTTAACGATGACAGAGATGTTTTCGTTGGTGACTCAATCGATATTTCAATTGTTAACATGTCGCAGACAGCGGGTGAATCAGTTGAGGGTGAGTTTACATCAACGTTGTCACGCAATGTGCATATCGGCCTTGCGGAGAAATTCATATTCAAAGCGCCTGTGAATTTCGTTGAGGGCAATCCGCCGACTTTGTAAAAAGTCGATTATGTAGATGGAAGTATCGTGGGGGGCGAACCTTGGAACGTGTTTCATAAGCTGTCTCAAAACATAGAATTATGTGCAAAACAATGTCATTCTGAGCGAAGCGAAGAATGACAGAACAAATTGTAACCCGGTGTCCCTTCACCGCGGCTTTGCGTGAGATAGCCACCTGTTTCCCCGGCAAAGGGATGCCGGGTTACATTTAAAACCTATAGTTTCTTAACTGCCGCTTACGCTCGAATTATGTTTATCTTTCTGTTTGGAGGTTCTGAGACAAATTCCAAGCGGCACTCTTACGCATGGCTATTACTGTTTTTCACCAAGGATATAAAAATTCGGCTGGATGTAGATCGAAAGCGGATGCATCGCGCTAATCACTTTCCCCGCGAAATTAAGCATTGGCTTTTGGGTGAAAAATCGAGCCGGAACAACTCTGGCATTAATGCCGTGATTGCCCATCACGGTCGCTAGTTTGAACGGATTAAACTCACGCTCCATGAATTCGCCTGTTCGTGGATGCCGATATAAAAATTCCGGTTTGATTTTCAATTCACCCGATTCAAGAATCTGATTCACGCCCTGAGCAATTTCATCTCCCCATAGGCCCTTTGTCATTGACGCTAATTTATCGAGCAGATTATCACGGTCGATATCGCTGGATGGTAAATCCAGGTTTGAAATGTGATTCGCGATATCCTCTCTTCTCATTTCAAAGTAGGTTTGATGAGGTTCGCCTTTTCTAAGGTCCTCTTTTTTAACTCCCCTATCCTCCCATGCGAGCCATTTTTCGCGGCGTTCTCTCTTTCCCGCGAATTCAAGCGCGTTGTTTTCATCCGTGATCAGAATCAAACCGCCGGGTGCGAGAAGCCTCGACATCTCATCCAGAAATCCCCCGAGTTCACGCACGTGTGAAATGACATCCTTGACAAAAATCGCCGTGAATTTGCCGCTTTCGTAATTTAGTGTGAGTCCATCCTGCAAAGATGGAGATACGTTTTTTATTTCAGGTTGAATTTGCGCAAGCAATTTTTCGAACAGAGCAATTTTTTCCTGATTGTGGTCAGCGCCGTAAACCCGCCTCGCGCCGAAGAAAGCGAACATCAGTGTATAAACGCCAAAGCCGCAGCCGATATCCAGAATCTCCTTATCAGAAACCTCAAGCAGGTCGGAAAACCATCGGACATAATTGAGAACGCAGGATAAATATCCGCTTTCACGAATTAACCTCGCGTGATATTTGACGAAATAATCGGAGAATTCGCGCTGTAATTCATCGCGCGGTTTAAGGAAGATTTCATCAAGATTGCGAAACCGCGTTGTGTCTTCGTTATTTAGGAAATCGATATTGATGATTTACCTCCGGCAATGGCGATATTATACATGACCTTGAAAGTTTGCTTGTAGTGAATACTACAGAATCTGAGATTTTACTTTTGTAAAGCGCTCCTATACAATGTGCGATTAAATCTGATTGCATAACTAATTCTGGAATTATACGGATGGTTAACATGAACAAAACTAAAAATCTACTTTTCATACTGCTGTTTGTAATCGCTTCGATTGCTTTTTGCCCGACACTCGCAAGCGCGGATGTCAACCGGGTTGATTTCACGAATTTCATTGGAATAATCCTGTTCGAGGGTGAAATAAACGGAGTGGAGGGCATATTCCTTCTGGACACCGGCGCGGACACATCCATTATCAACACAAAAGTAGCTGAAAGAATCGGGCTTGAGAAGAAAAAGAGTCCGCTGGCTTTGCTTGGAGCCGGTATGATAGACCAATACGAAGTTGAGGAATTTGGATTCGGCGAGTGGTATTTCGATGATGTCCTTGTTACCGGTTTCGACCTGTCAATCGTTGACAGGCATCTCGGATTCGAGCTGATGGCGATTCTCGGAGGTGATTTTCTGCAGAAATACTATCTGACAGTTGATTACCAGGAGAGTTACTTCACGCTATCAGATGAACCGCCTGTTTTACGCTCTGACGCGATAGCAACGCCAATTCACGTTCTGAATAAAATGGTGTTCCTCTATGCCCGTCCCATGGACTCGGATGAGCAGTTTGCTTTCCTTGTTGATACTGGCGCGACAAGCACGGTTTACTTCAAGCATCGACTGGCGAATAAATTTCCTAACTATGAAAATTGGGCATGCTCAGCCGGATGGGAGGAAGCGACTTTTCTTGGTAAATTAAAGGCTGATATTTTCCTCATGCCGAAATTCCATATCGGCGACGCAGGCATTGAATCGATGGTCACAGCCGTTATTGATGCCGGCATATTGGGAATGGGGCTTAACCTTATCGCCGGAAAGCCTGTGCATGGCGTTATCGGCTGGACATTCCTGCGATATTTTCGTGTTACTTTCGATTACCCGAACCAGCGCCTGATACTCGAACCGTACGAACATTTCAGGGACAGATGGCCTCACTTGTTCGATTCAGTCGGATTCATGGTGGCGTACGAGGACAACGCTCCCTTTGTCGATCATGTTCTCCCCGACACACCCGCGATGGATGCCGACATTCAGGTTGGAGACAAAATACTCACGATTGACGGAATCGATGTTACCGGCTTTGATGCACTCGAAATATCTGAAATGGTAATGGGTGAGGTTGGCAGTGAGATTTCATTTGTATTTGACAGATATGGGAATAAAGTCAGGATTACTGTGAAGCGGGAGAATCTATTTAAGGAATAGGGGAAAATTCCGTTCCGCAGACAACTCTATAAGCGTTTACACTCTATTATGCATAATATAGAACTTGATATAGGCTGTCACCGTGGCTGTTGAGTATAAATATGACAAAAAGGGACGCAGAGTCCGTCAGACTGTGTGGAATACACGCGAAGACACCTGGCCTCAGTATAACGCCATTTACGAATACGATTACCGCGACAGGCTGGTGGAGGAAAGATATCTCAAGTATAATTCTACTACCGAGAGAATGGATGTTTACCGTGCACGGGAGTACACCTACGATATAAACGGAAACATGACCAAAAAGAAGATTCTGGAGGGTGATGACTCGATCGAATACACAATCACATATTCCAAAGGTGCGCACATTACCGATTGGGACAATGCGGTCTCAGGTGGTGGTAGTGCGAGCAGCAATCTTGTGCCAACGTATGATGCTAACGGTAATATGACTCAGTTGCCTGCGGTTACTGTTACCAGTGGCCCCAGTCAGTTCGACCTTTTGCAAATGGATTTCACATACGACAGAAAGAACCGCCTGAGTACTTACCAAATCAATTCTGGTGACACTCGCACTCTGAAGTGGGATGCGCTTGGGCGAATTCGGGAAAAGACCTGGACGGTGGGTGAAACATCTTACACGCAGGTTTTCTATCATGACGGCAGGACGTTGATGCAGATTTGGGATGAGACCAGGGAGGGAGTTGTTGTTTCGCGCGACATCGCGTACGATCTCTATGTCGGTGAGACCGGATACCTGAAGGATATCGATTTCAATTCCGATCCCGATGAGGAGGGCTATCTGGTGAAGGACGCGCAGGGGAGTGTCCGGGCGATTGTGAATGTGACGTATTCCGGCGGTGCATACACTGTCACGACTGAGCGGTACAACACCGACGGTTACGGCGCATGGCTTGATTTCGACGACGCACATTCCAACGGGGCGCACTTCATGCGATATATCTCAACTCGTGTAGAGGACTATTGTGACTCCGGTTCCACCAACGACAACCAGGCTCTCTATCACACCGACCATCGCCACTACCTCCCATTCCTCGGTATCTTCCTGCAGAGGGAACCGCTGATGGTCTCAGCCAGCCAGAATTACATTAGTCAACTTAGCGAAAATCCAGCTGGATTAAATCCCTATAGATATGCAAATAATAAGCCAACTATTTCAACTGATAGAACTGGATTGGATTGTAGCGAATATAACATGTTTTTAATAAGAGCTGAATGCGCACTTATATGGCTCAGTGATGTATTGGAATGTTTAAATGTTAAACTGCTGTTGGAAGAAAAGATGGAACAATGCAACAATGAGATAAAGCGTATTTCACTCGCTCTTGATGCGAGATGGGGTAGAGATCCCTTGTGGTGTTATAAGCTGTGGATATCGGATCAAGAAGAATGCGTACATAAATTTTTCCGCTGGCCAGGCCTCAAACTTAGAAAGTGTTTAGATGCTGCTTATGATTTTTATGTTGGATGTCTTGCGGGAACTCCTCTTCCACTACCCGGCTTGTCTCACCAGCTTTTGGCGGCATATCAATGTAATGTAGGTAAAATAGAAGATAATTATGACAACTGTAGGTCTTGCGCTAGTGAGAAGTATTGTGCTTGTTTAGTTAGAGAGGCTCCTCATTGCGTTTTCTTTGCTGATATTAGGAATGACTCTTTTGATGCTAATTGCCCGAATTGTGGAATGATTTGTACATGCACCGTTGAAGCATGTATTGGTTGTTTGGGTCGTAAAATAAGCTCATGTTCGCCTTCTTTTAGGAGTTTAATGTTTGTACCAGAAAGTTGTTCTGATATTAATCTTTTATTTTATGGTCTCCCTGGTTATTGTGCTGGAATTACGAAGGAATGTTATGAAGCAAGACCCGATCTTTTTGTCGGATTGAGTGAACCTTATTCGATTTATATATAATAGAATTTTCCAGAGGTAGATTGAAATGCGATACTCATTCTTAATCCTTTTACTATTAATATTCCTATTTACTAGTTGCACTATTCCAAGAGATGATATATTGCCTAGTCGTATTCTTCATCGCTCATTAAATAATTCAGAATTATTATATAATTCTTGGAAGTATCAACCCTTGAAGTCAACATATTCAATTGCATGTGATTATACAGCTCCTACTAACATACCATCTGTTGAATGGTATGTTAAGGAGAATATAAAACTAAACAGTGGTCTTATTGTTGATTCTAACGGCCATACATGGTTTTTAAAATATACTCAAAGTAATATTAGTGATAAAATATTAATTGATTTAAAAGCTCCATTTGATATTGTTAAATTGTCAAAAGAAGGTTCAGTACTATTGTCTAAATCACAACCTAGCTATCAGATGTATCCTCCAATTGCATTAACCAAAAATGTAATAATATTTATCAACCATGAATTCCGTGAAAGTATAAACCACTTAGTGAGTTTGGAATGTGTTGATTTAGATCTAAATACTCTCTGGAGAACAGAACCTGCCACCGCAATTTATTCAGAACCCGGTGCATGGAGAATATCGAACAATCGAATAATGATGCCAGTAAGTCACGGAGGTTCCAGTCTATATAATACTTATGCAATGTCTGATGGAGCACTACTTAATCAGTTGGCTTTAAATGATTTTGTCAATAAGATCAATAACAAGAAACCAAGGATATCTAACTCAAGTTTTATAAAAGCTATGGAGATTGACTCAGGTGGTTGGATACAATTAAAGAGTGATACCTTAACATGCTATACAGAATATTTAGAACCAATTTGGGAATATAACATTAACAATAGCACTTTTTCGTTAGATTTATTTACTCAAGTACTTGTTTCATCCAACGGACAAATCGCTATATCAACCTATGATGAGTTTGAGTTAATTGAAATCCAAGATGGTTCAATCGTAAAATCAGAATTAAACTCAATACTAAAACAAACAAGAGTAGCTGGAGTAAACAGTAGCGGTGATGTTTTAATCTATTCCACAAATGATCCCACAATGAAGAATTCACAGTCAAAAACGGTGAATAGTTGCTTTTATAGTTTTAAAGCTATCAACAAAGATGGAAGCGCACAATGGTCAAATAGTATAGAAGAATTTCAGTATATGTCTGCGGTAGTAGTATATTCGGATGGGAAGATTTTATATAGCCATTCAAATAGTATTTCCTTGGTAGGTGAAGATGGTGTTACAATATGGGAAATAAATATTCAGGACTTAGAAATTATTCCTGACAATGCCCGATTATGTTTCTGGCAGATTTTACCCGCACCTGATGGCAGAATTGTATGCACATTCAATGACAATCTAAATCAAAATATGAATGAATCGTATATTGTTTCTCTAGGTTAATACATTTAATAAAGACTATTCAGAGTGTATTTATTTGTAATATTGATGAAATTAACACATAACATACAACAATTAACCGAGATCAGTTTTCTAGTGTCCATCGTACTGGAAAACGAAGATGCACTCAACCTTAAATCGGAATTCGATCAAAACATGATTGAAAACTCAAGTGTTGAGGGATTTCGTAAAGGTAAAGCTCCGCTTCATGTAATAATAAATAAGTTTGGGCGTGATGAATATTACAAGGACATGCGTGAGTACATACCCAACGTGGCTGTCACCATGGCTGACACCTAACCACCAAACCAGTGTAGCCCGGGAATCCATTTCCCGGGAAAATGTGTTGGCTGACACCTGCCGTATTTATTCCCAATAACCGTTAGGCAGTAGTTTTATGATATATGCGTCGTGTTGACCGTTTGAGGTATGTTCTTCTGTATTGGGTCCGGGATCGAAATCCACTACATCGGAATAGTTTCCATTAACAAAAATATTTCCATTGCAGTCGGTGATGAGTTCATAACCCATGTCGTGTCCTGCACCACCCCATGCGCGTGACCAGATAAAATCACCTTCTGGCGTGAATCGTGTTAGAAAGATGTCTGCGTTTCCATTCGATGTTATTTCTTCCATGCCCGGACCCGGATCGAGATCAACTGTACTCCTGAAGGAGCCTGTCACATAAAGGTTATCGCTTTCATCCAAACCTATCCCGTAACAACAGTCATTTTCTTCAGCGCCCCAGGCAAGAGTCCAGACCTGTTCACCAAAGGGTGTTAATTTACTTACATATGAATCAAAGTTACCATTTGACGTTCGCACATCAATTCCAGCACCGTGATCAAAATCAACTGTCCCAAAAAAATGACCAGCCACATAAACACTGCCAAAACTGTCAGTGTCAACACGTACACCATGCTGAGGTTCCGGATCGCCCCAAACTCCGACCCATTCGAAATCACCTGATGTATTGAATTTACTCAGGTATGCATCCCAACTTCCACTGGATTCATGTTGATCAACACCATTCGATGGATCAAAATCGACGTTTCCATCAAACCATCCGGTTATGTAAAGGCTCGCATTTCCATCGTATGCCAGGCTTGTGGCAACTGTCATGTGAGAACCGCCCCAGGCCTGAACCCAGTAGTAATTTCCATGAATATCGAGCTGGCAAAGGTAGGAATCATATTCTCCTTCAGCGCTGCGAGAGTCATAGCCTGAATTCGGATCGAAATCCACTGTTTCATTGAATAAACCAATTACATAGAGTTTATCGATACCATCAAACTGGACATCGTAAGCGACATCCCAACCACCGATTCCACCCCATGTTTTTGTCCAGACATAATTTCCATCAGTGTCAAGTTTATTGAGGTAAGCATCACGGTTGCTATTATTTTCAGCAGTGAATAATGCTTCACCGGGGCCGGGATCGAAATCCACGGTGTAATGGAATCCACCGCATATATACACACCACCATCATTATCGAGTATGACACCCCTTGGAGTATCATATTCACCGGGGCTGCCCCATGTACGCCCCCAGATAAAACCGCCATCGGAATTAAACTTGCTGACATAAGTATCCCACTGCCCCAGCGAAAAGTGGATATCCTCTCCCGGACCGGGGTCCAGGTCGATAGTATTTTCGAACCAACCGCACACATAGATATTGCCGAAATCATCAACAACGACATCCTTGCTGCCCTCCTCACTGCCTGTGCTTCCCCAGGTTCGAGCCCAACCATTTTTACTCGGTTCAATTGATATCATCACATCATTATATAGAGCAATTTGAGCGTGTTTGTAGGAATACGCAACGATAAAACCCTCATAAGTGCCTGAATATGCTCCGGTATTATTAACAAGGTTTGCGCCGTAGATATCATCCGCAATATGATTGAATTCAAGTAATCCTGCACCACATATAATCGGGCAATATAGATAAACATCACATGGATTATCAGCCCATGATTTAACCGTTATTTCTACATTAGCTACTGCGCCAGCCTGATCGAAAAGGTCATCCTGAGTGAAGCCTGAAATTTCGTATGGTTCTTCGCAGTTATTTGGGAATGATGCATCTATCGCGAACTGGATTGGGTGACCGGGTGGTGGGTTGAAAACCAGAAGATTTTCAGTATGTTGTGATTCTCCCTCGAAGATGCGGTTGGGTTGGTCTTTTGCGTATGCTTTGAACGGGTTGATATCCTGACCGTCTGGGATGTCATAGAGGTCAGTCCAGGCGTCCGCGTTGTTTAGGAAATGATCGTATTCGTCAGTGAAGATAATTAACCGGAGATCATAGGCGTGGAAAATATACGGATTTGTGAGAGTAACATCAGCATCGATGACATAGTTTGGATAGATTGTGTTGATGGATACTTCGGGAATTGGGATAAGATATTTCACGTTGTAATGTCTCTCAAGTGAGCGGTTTGGTGTGACTGTCGCTTCGAGAGTTTCGTGGTTTATTGAGAGTGTCCATGCGCCGAGTATGCTGTGTAGTGATTCGCTTGTGTTGAGTTCGTTTGCAGGTAAATTAATATCCGCTTGAGGGTTTTCAGGTATCACAGGAGTTGATTTAGTGGAGGAGCATCCGGCGATTATTAAAATCAGAAATAAGATCAGAAATGAAAAAAATGTTGATTTAATCATTTTCCCGCTCCCTGTCATAACAAAATCCCGGAGTTTCCGGAGAATTGCCTCCGTCATCCTTAAAAAAAATGAAAAATTGTTTTAGTCTTTTAACCTGGTCACCACAACTTGTTTACCTGCAGACCGAATCCACCGCAGCTTAAAAATGCATAATTATCGACTATTTCATAATCATAAGATCTCAATAAAGTTTGTTGAGGAATGTCCAGTTGGCTTAGATACTGCGGGTTTTGGAGATCCGTAATATCCCATATTTCGCCTGTCCTACCAAGATAAATAAAATTCCCCGAGACAGTAAGTCTATAATTAGAATCATCAAGCGGTTCAAATTCAGTAATTTCAACCGGATTAGCTGGAGTTGAGATATCGTAGATTTTCAGATAACCCTTTCCAAGAAGAAATGCAAGGTTATCTTTAACTTCAAGATCATATGGACAATAACAATCTGTTTCACTAGCAATCCATGGGTTTGAGGGATCTGAAATATCAAATACTATGAATTTCCCATAAGATCCCCACTTTACAGCATAAACATAATTATCCTGCTGAGTTATTTTGTTAAGCATTTCTGTAGCGATAGAACCTGTCAGACCCAAAATTTGAGGATTCGAAACATCAAATATAACAAGTCCCCAATCTGAAGCTACAAATAAATATTCCCCATTACAATTTAGATCATATATTGGGTAATCCACATCAAGAAAAGTAGTTTCACTTAACGAGTAGGGATCGGATGCATCCAGTACCAGAATTCTGTCAGGCACTGGGGAATACCAGGAGGGTTCATACAGGGAAAGAAAAACATAATCATTAAAGGAATCTAAAGCTCTGATGTTATAATATTGCAGATTATAATCGCTCAGTTTTTGTGGGTTCTGCGGGTTATTCACATCAAATACGCAAAGGTTATAAAAACTGTTTGCTACATAAGCCAGATCTGTATCAGTTATTTTTAATTCAGTAGCATCCAACCCGTAAAACCCTCTTTTGTATTGCAGATTATCAGGATCATTAAAATCTATAATTCCCAATCCAAAATTATCTACATAACAGAAATTACCGTCTATTGCGCCATTGAGAAAAGATTGTACGCAATAGCCTTTTTCCTGGATATAGCCTGGATTACTGATGTCCAGCAACTGAATCTTGCAAACAGACAAATCCCAGGAAATCCAATATTCCCAGGTTAAAAGAACGTAACCGCCTGAAATAGTAACACTTCGAAATTCATCACCGGGTTCTTCAAAAGCGTATCCGGTGAATTCGATATAATCCAACCTGACAGGATTATGCGGGTCACTGATATCTACAGTTTCCAGATAACACGAAAGATCAGGTTCAGGACGTGTGTTGCTTGCCACGCAAAGAATGTTCCCATCTAAAGCCACGGAGTTTGAAGAAAAAAAGTCACCCATCACATCATATTCACTCACAACGACAGGATTCCCAGGATCACTTATATCAACTACTGACATTATATTTTGATAATCCCTTTGTGAATCTGTATAAACATAATTCCCCTGTAAAACGGGATACTCTGATGGTATCTCCAACGTTCCCGCCACAAAAGGATTACCGGGTGTGCTCAAGTCTAATACTAGTAATGCCGAATCCGCTCCCAAAACCGCGTAATTCCCATCGTATGATATATCAACCATTTCATAATTCAGTTCAATTGAACCCACGACTTCCATGTGGCGTGGGGTAGAAACATCAACAACATAATAAGTGTAGATACCTCCATTATTAGGTGAGGGACCTGCGAGCGCATAATTACCTGAACAATCTAATCTGCATTTGCTGTTATAAAAGCCTGCAAGTTCCAGTGGAAGATTACTGATAATATCCGGTTCAGAAGGATTCGAAATGTCTAACACATATAAACCATAATAGGAATCCAATGCAAACAGATAACCATTGTGGATACAAACATCTTTGCATGATGCCAAAGGTGTACGATATTCACCTACATTTACCGGACTAAGCGGGATTCCAATTGTTGATATCCTGATTTTTATCTTGTCTATTAATTCAAGATTACCTGACCCGGACGATTTCGCATAGATAATGGCGTTATATTCACCGACCGGAGCACCTGTGTTATTAACCAGATTCAAGCTCCATGAGTTTGAAGCAACAAACTCAAACGGGGTTTCAGGTTCGTTGGTGATTTCCGGGCATTGCAGGTAAACCTCTGATACATCATTTTGCCAGTCGAGAACGTCAATAGTGACTGCAGCGTTTGCTCCGACATGCGGATGTAAAACATCTTGTTGGAAATTCTCAAAGGCGTAAGGTTCTTCGCAGTTGCAGGGGTAGGATGCATCTATCGCGAACTGGATTGGGTGACCGGGGGGTGGGTTGAAAACCAGAAGATTTTCGGTGTGTTGTGTTTCACCTTCGAAAATGCGATTGGGTTGGTCTTTTGCGTATGCCTTGAACGGGTTGATGTCCTGCCCGACTGGGATGTCATAGAGGTCGGTCCAGACGTCCGCGTTGTCGAGGAAATGGCCGTATTCGTCCGTGAAAATTATCAGGCGGACATCGTAGGCGGGGAAAGTGTAGGGATTCGTGAGAGTAACATCCGCGTCGATGACATAGTTTGGATAGATTGTGTTGATGGATACTTCGGGAATTGGGATAAGATATTTCACGTTGTAATGTCTCTCAAGTGAGCGGTTTGGTGTGACTGTCGCTTCGAGAGTTTCGTGGTTTATTGAGAGTGTCCATGCGCCGAGTATGCTGTGTAGTGATTCGCTTGTGTTGAGTTCGTTTGCAGGTAAATTAATATCCGCTTGAGGGTTTTCAGGTATCACCGGAGTTGATTTGCCGGAGGAACATCCAATGAGGAAAAGAAAAAAAATAACAATTATAAAATAGTACTTTCTCATTTTCTTAATCACCATAGTTCAAGGATTTTAAAGCCGTCTTCCCCGCAAGCGAGGTAAGCAATGTTGTCATTTATTTCAATATCTGATGAATCGATATTTATTTCATTAACAAGCGTTGGCCATTCGGGTGTGGAAATATCCATCACCTGGAACCTGGAAGAACCAAAAAAAGCATATGGAAATACAGGTTCGATATATCGGCAGTAAGATCTACCAGAATACTCAGATAGTATTACTGGATTTGCAGGATCACTAATATCCACTGTCCAATATAAAGTGTTAGTGGAGCCAATAAAACAATAATCGTTGTAAATACCAATCGCATTTGGCGATAAAAGACCCTCCACCATACCCAATAATTGGGGATTGGGTGGATCACTTATATCAACAACGTGTAAACCGTCGTGATAATCCTGCTCATGTATTAAATAAACCAGGTTGTCCTTGATATCTATGTGCGTTAAACCATCAAGCAAATAAGTTTCTATTAGTTCCGGATTGTAAGGATCTGAGATGTCAACAATCGCCATCCCATAATCTCTTAAAACAATATATGCATAGTCACCTTTAACAATAATTTGCGTTGC
The DNA here is from genome assembly GCA_965369605.1 of uncultured bacterium. GTDB lineage: Bacteria > JAJVIF01 > JAJVIF01 > JAGGVT01 > JAGGVT01 > JAGGVT01. The sequence continues at coordinate 4,293 of CBDURE010000001.1, read as the reverse complement.
ATACTCTGATAAACTTAAAAAACTTATAATCACAGGGTTAACTGGATAAGTTATGTCTATAATGAGCAAACCGGTTGCAGGATCGGCAATATAAACTTTATCATCAGCAATATCCATCCCAATGTACCAATACGTACTACCGCCAGATCCAAAGCTGATATCATTAACATAATGGGGATGAAACTGATCACTGATATCAAATATCGACAAGGTTTGATCAAAAATGTCAATAGTATAAGCGTATGATCCTGCTGTACGGATTCTGTGAGCATCATAGCCATTAAACTCACCTGCGATTTCTGGATTAACTGGATTTCGAACATCAATAATTTTCAATCCGCTGGAAGTTAAACAATACATAAAATCCCTGTAAGCTTTGATTGGGGACCAGCCATATAAAGGGTGACCTTCAAAACCGCCTTTGTATTCAATGTCTCCCGGATTACTTATATCATAAATCGACAAAACATCATCATAGGCGTCATTCCAGCCAACATATAACAAATCATCACCAATAGTGATGTCATACATACTGACTGATAAATTCATGGTATAACTCAAGAATGAAGCTTCATCAACAACAAATGGATTCCGGGGGTTACTTATATTAATGACTGCCACATATCCATGTCTATCCCACCCTCCCATAATAAATGCAAAACCTGGTGTTAATTCAACATTAGTGCAATTATTACCCGTGATTAAGGAGCTAATAAACTGAGGAGCTTCCGGATTCGAAATATCATAAATTCGTAGTCCATCTTGATAGCAAGCGAGATATACATAGTTCCCTGAAACCTCAAGACTTCCGCAGTAATCAAAATGAAAAAACGACTTAATTTGAGGATTACTCGGAATAGACGCATCAATTGTCATAAAACCATAGTATGTATCATCTAATTCTCCACTTATGCACACAATTCCATTGCTGGCTGAGATATCAAAAGGTCGTCCGGATCCCTGCAATGATCCTAACGTAAGCATATCAGTTGGATCTGAGATATCAATTACAGACATTTCCCATGTATCTGTTGGATTATCCCATGAAACCGCATAGGCATATTCTTCATCTACATCTATATTGCGGGTTCCCGTTACACCAACTTCACCCGTTATCTCAATAGAATAGGGATCACTGATATCAAGAGATTTAACTGGTCCTCCGGCATCGGCAACAAACGCGAAATCACCACTGAAAGCCAAGTCATAGGGCGTGTAGATCGCTTTTTCATATGAGCCGATTATCACAGGATCGATTGGTAAACCTGAATCGGGTATTGCTGATAAAACAACAATGTTTGTATCAATATTGGGTGGTGAAGCGTTATCACGACATCTGACGCCAAACCAGTATTCCCTGCCGTTTTCAAGACCGGTAACTGTATAAGGTGAGTTGTCGATGTGAATTACTGGTACCTGATCCCATGGATTATAATCAGTGTCAATATACAACAAATATTCAACAGGTGGACTTAGTTCATCTGTGGCAATTCCCCAAACCACCACAACCTCCTCGGATCTTGGTACCGCCCTTTCAATCCCGACAGTACTATCCCATATTGGTGGTTGTATATCTGGGCCACCGGTTCCAGTAGTTACAATTATTGAAACTCTATCATATAGTGCCAAAGCGCTTGAGTTTGCTGATCGTGCAATCAGATATCCAATATATTCCCCTTCTAAAGCACCAGTATTATTGATTAGATTCAATATCCATCGATTCAATACATCATATTCAAATGGAGTTTGAGGTTCATCAGTAATCTGAGGGCAATGAAGATAAACCTCTGACACGTCATTTTGCCAATCGAAAACGTCAACTGTAACTACAGCATCAGCTCCGATATCATCATACAGGATGCCTTGTTGGAAATTGCTGATCTCATACGGTTCCTCGCAATTACCCGGATAGCTGACATCAATTGCGAATTGGACGCTGTAATTCGAACCTGGACATTTAATCCGGAAATTCTCCTGGTGCCACATTAGTCCTGTGTAAGCACGATTAATTTCGTGTTTTGCATACGCCTTGAATGGGTTTGCGATTTGTCCTCCCGGAATATCCCAAAGTGGAGTCCAGTTGTCGGCGTTGATGAGTGTGTGACCTGCAACATCGGTGTAGATGATGAGACGGACATCGTACACACTTATCCAGGTATTATTGTGAATCTGAATATCAACATCGGCAATTTCCTCGATTGGGTCCCAGCTGTTAATCGTAATCAATGGGTCAGGAATCATGCCTGTAACATTGTGATGGGCGTTGAGAGTACGGTCGGGTTCAACTGTAGCTTCGAGGGTTTCGTGGTTTATTGAGAGTGTCCATGTGCCAAGGATACTGCGGGATGATTCGCTTGTGTTAAGTTCGGTTGCGGGTAAATTAATATCCGCTTGAGGATTTTCAGGTATCACCGGAGTTGATTTAGTGGAGGAGCATCCGGTGATTATTAAAATCACAAATAAGATCAGAAATGAAAAAAATGTTGGTTTGATCATGTGCTCGCTCCCTGTCATAAGGAAATCGTTATTTTTCCCGGAGAATTGTCTCCATCTTCCCTAAATAGATTTTACCATAACAACGCGATATTGGTTATTTATGTAGCAAATTAGATAGGAGGAAAGGTTTCATCTGTCACCACGAATTGCATCAAAACGCCAAATACTTAACTAAATCACTTGCTTTACATTTTAGAGTCCGTATACTTGGTTTCCTTAAAATTCATTAATCCTTATCAATAACGGAGGAAGGTCATGAAACGACTTCTATTACTTCTTGCAACGGGAATGTTGTTTGTGTCAATAAGCTGTGGCGGTGGTGGAGGAACAACCTTACCGCCTGCTGAACGAGATTTAAGCGGACTTGAGGGAACATGGACTATTGCGTATACATTTTCCGGCACTATTAACACACCTGAAGGTCCCCTTCAATTTGCAGATTCCGTTTCAGGATATTTGCAGATTACACAAAATTCTGTTATCGGTTCTGATGGTCCTTTAGTATGGAGTTATAATGGCACAACATTAACAATTCATAATGCAGTCTCTTTAGAGGATTGGAGCTATGATTGTGGTTCAATCCTGTCTAGTGGTGAAGGTCAGTTTAAAATCACTATTTCTCCAGGGGCGACCTTTGGCAACTTAAGCGGAACTGCACACATTAATATCTACACTGATTATTGCGGTGATGCCTCTGGAGATATCAATTATTCTGGAACAATTTCCAAGAATTAATAATTGTTTATATCATCTATGAACTAGTACTAGATGCAAATTTTAAGGGAGAGATTCTATGAAAAAAGTAACTGTGTTTGCATTTCTTTTTCTTATCATGTTGTCAGGTCAGTCTTTTACGATTGCTTCAGCTGATGACGATACATCACAACCCGCACCTGAAAAACAAAACCTGATATTACCCGCCGGCACACCACTTAAGCTGATTATGCTGGAACGTCTATACTCACAAAGGAGCCGTGAGGGTGATGAAATTATTTTTGCGCTTGAGGAAGACGTAAGCATCATGGGAAAATTATACCTTGTAAAAAGCACACCGGTTTTAGGTCGAGTAACAAAGTCAAAACAGGCTAAAAGTTGGGGCAGACCTGGAAGCCTTGACATTGAAGTCAGATCAATCCACCCAATTTACTCTATGCCAATTCCGTTGTCAGGTGAAAGCAGCGACAGAGGGGGTTCTGATAAAGTCAAGGCAATAGGCACAACTTTGCTCTTGGGAGTGAGTGTGGTAGGTCTTCTGGCAGGTGGTGTGATGTCGGGAAAAGGTGCAAAGATTGAGGCTGGTACCAGTATCGCGGTTTTTTCTGCTGCAGACAGCGAAGTACTGGATATATCGAGTGATGAAATGCGCCAGATGGTTGACGACTGGTACACCGACAAAGTAATAACATGCTTTCTGAATTATTCATGGGATAGCAATCCTACGATTGGCGAGACTATCTCAAAACTGGGTTACGAGTACGAGAGAGAAGACATTGAGGTCGAGAAATTGGATGACCGAATGTACCGGGTTTCAGTACTGGTAAACAATGACCAAAAGGCTATATTTACTCTCCAGCCATTCGAGGAACCACATATTGGTAAATTTATAACTATAAAGGGTGAGAACGATATCGCAACCAAGATTATCAATGCCGCAGATTAGCCCGTAGCCCGGCATCGCTGATTTACCTGATAGTTCTGTTTTTATGCTGAATGCAGCACGATATTGAGTCTATGAATTTGTAATACAATTGTGAAAACTAAATATTCAAAACAAGGACTAAATATGAAAAGGAAATG